>CABUQL010000008.1 GCA_902493665.1 uncultured Eubacteriales bacterium | reverse complement strand
GAAAAAATTTTTACCGACAGAATGCTCGGCAAAGAAAATCTTATAAGTGCGCAATATGTGAAATCATCGGGACTTTTGGACGCCTTTAAGCGTTTTGAGGAATACACGGCGGAAGCAGACAGCACAAAACGCACAATTGCCGTTGCAACGCTTATAGAAATTCTTCACATTTTAAATCAGTCAACGTTTGAAAACAACCTCGACACCGTAAACAATGAAACCGTAAGAGAAATTATGAAATATATCGGCAAAAATCTTGAAACGCTTTCAAGCCTTGACCAGATAGCCGATTATCTCTTTCTTTCAAAGTGCCACATCTGCAGAATTTTTAAAAAAGTTATGGGAATGACAATAAACAAATACATCATCTCAAAAAGAATTATGCTTGTCCGCCAGCTTTGCCAGAACGGAAAAAGCATAAGCGAAGCGGCATCGGAGGCAGGATTCGGAAGTTATTCGAATTTTTATAAAATATACACAAAAGAAACGGGTCTGTCGCCTAAAGAAGGTCTTAAGAGATTTGTTGAACAGGGAAAAACAAATCCGCGCCCGCTCAGAGATTAACCGGAGGAAATTATGAAAAGAATACTGAGTTATATGCGCCGCGCGGTTGAGGATTACAATATGATAGCCCCCGGCGATAAAATTGCAGTGGGAATATCGGGCGGAAAAGACTCGCTCACGCTTTTAAATGCGCTTTACCACTACAAAAAATATTTTGTAAACAATTTTGACATAGAGGCAATTACGCTCGATATGGGATATACCGAAAGCGATTACACGCCCGTTGCAAAAATGTGCGAAGAAAGAAATATTAATTACACAGTTGTTAAAACCAACATAAAAGAAGTTGTTTTTGACATCAGACAGGAAAAAAATCCGTGTTCGCTTTGCTCAAAGTTAAGGAGCGGTGCGCTCAATTCAAATGCGGTAAAATTAAACTGTAACAAGGTTGCGCTGGGACATCATTTTGAAGACGCAATCGAAACCTTCTTTTTAAGTTTGTTTTACGAGGGCAGAGTAAATTGCTTTTCGCCCGTTTCATATCTTGACAGAACGGGCATAACTCTTATAAGACCGCTTATTTATACTCCCGAAAGCATTATAAAAGGAGCGGCAAAAAGGCTTAATCTGCCGGTCTGCAAAAATCCGTGTCCTGCCGACGGAAACACAAAAAGACAGGAAATGAAAAATTTTATAAACAACAGATCGAAAACGGACAGACATTTTAAAGACAAAATATTTCACGCAATCACAACCTCTCAGGAGGGCTGGATAGAAGTTAAGTAGGAATTAAATCCCGACTCACAAAAAACACTTAAGGCACTAAAAGCCAATACAATTTACATTTTCGGTGCCAAAATACGGAGGAATGAAAATGAGAGTAAAAAAAGCAGTTATCCCCGCAGCGGGACTCGGAACGAGATTTTTACCCGCAACAAAAGCACAGCCTAAAGAAATGCTTCCCATAGTTGACAAGCCCACAATTCAATACATTGTCGAAGAAGCCGTAAATTCGGGAATTGAAGACATTGTAATTATAACGGGAAGAAGCAAAAGGGCAATCGAAGACCATTTTGACGTATCTTACGAGCTTGATACAGAGCTTATGAAAAGAGGAAAAACAGAGCTTTACAACATCTCGCGCGGTGTTTCAAAGCTTGCAAACATATATTATGTAAGACAAAAAGAGGCGCTCGGGCTCGGCCATGCGGTAAAATGCGCGCAGACATTTATAGGAAACGAGCCGTTTGCGGTACTGCTCGGCGATGACGTTGTAGACGCAAAAGTTCCCTGTTTAAAGCAGATGATAGACGTTTTTGACAAATACGGTTCATCGGTTTTGGGCGTTCAGCACGTTGAAAAAGAAAACGTTTCAAAATACGGAATTATCGACTGCGAAGAAAAGGACGAGCGCATTTACAAGGTAAACAATCTTGTTGAAAAGCCCGACACCGACAAAGCGCCGTCAAACATTGCAATACTGGGAAGATACATTATCACTCCCGAAATTTTTGACTGTCTTGAAAAAGTAAAACCCGGCAGCGGCGGAGAAATTCAGCTTACCGACGCACTTAAAATGCTATCCGAAAAACAGGATATTTACGCATACGACTTTATAGGCAGACGTTACGACGTGGGCGACAAGCTCGGATTTTTGGAGGCAACGGTTGAATTTGCCTTAAAACGCGACGATTTAAAAGACGAATTTAAAAAATATTTAAAAAGCGTTATAAAAGACTGATTTTCGGCGCATAAAGAGGTGAGGGCATGCACTGCAAAGACGGCGATTTAAAGAAAACCGCTTTAAAATACGGCATAAAGCACATCGGGTGCACCGACGCAAAAATTTACAACGAAAAAAGCGGCGAAAACAGAAAAACCATACTTGCCGCCCTCGTCCCTTATTATACTGCGGAAGATGAAAAGCCGAACTTGTCAAAATACTGCAGAAGCTACGATTACCACATAGTCTGCAAAGACATTATGACAAAAATCTGCACAGATTTGGATTTTAAAGATTTTCTTGTATTCTGCGACACGGGATATCACATCGACAGAATTGCCGCATACAATGCGGGGCTTGGTTTTTTTGGATTAAATACAATGCTCATAAACGAAGAAATCGGATCTTACTTTTTTATAGTTTATGCTGTTTTAAACGAAGACTTAAAAAAGATTGCCGCTCCGCCTTTAAAGATGTGCATAAAGTGCAAAAAATGCGAAAATGCCTGTCCCGGCGGTGCAATAAAAAACGGAAAAATAGACGAGGGCAGGTGCATTTCTGCAATAACCCAGAAAAAGGGAGAGCTTTCGGCTGAAGAAGAAAATCTTATAAAAAAAGGGAAATATATATTCGGCTGCGACATCTGCCAGGACGTTTGCCCTTATAACCGCAATCTTAAAACAACATCCGTTTCATCTTTTTTAAGCGACAGAATTAATTTCTTAAAAAAAAGCGATATCGAAAGCTTATCAAACAGAGAATTTAAAGAAAAATACGGCAAATACGCTTTTTCGTGGCGCGGAAAAAACGTGCTTTTAAGAAACATCGATATTATGAGAAAAATTCCTTTATAAACCATATTGGATTCGCCTCTCCGGCGCCTTAAATAAGAATCGTTTTGGTTCTTATTTTTTTGCGTTCATTTTTAATAATGAAGCAAAATTTTAAAAAATATTAAAATTCCATTGACATATTGAGCATTTTGTTATAAAATATTAATGTATATTTGTGCAATTTTTATTGACAAATTGTTATAATTATACAAACAATATTACGTTGTTTTTAGTCCTGATATTATTAATTTAAAATTAAAAAAGACGAGCAGCCCTGCGGGAACTCGAAAAAAGAGTCCTCCGTTCATTTAAAGAAAAGGCAGGTTTACATTTTTATTTTTGCTTTTTAAAATGCCGAAGGTACTCTTTAAAATTATTTGAAAGGGGGTTGGTAATCTTTGATTAGTATGACTGTTTATATAATTACCGTTTGCGCACTTGTGCTCTTATCAATACTCACTTTTGCCGGCGGTATAATGTATAGAAGGAAAATTGCCGAACAAAAGTTGGGCGGCGCCGAAGTGAGAGCCGAACAGATTATAAAAGACGCTTTAAAAGACGCCGAAAGCAAGAAAAAAGAAGCTCTTTTGGCAGCAAAAGAAGAAATTCACAAAAGCCGTTCGGAATTTGACAAGGAGATTAAAGATCGAAGATTTGAAATAAGCCGACAAGAAAGAAGAATTGAACAAAAAGAAAACAATTTGGACAAAAAGACTGACGTTTTAGACAAAAAAGAAGAAAAATTAAACCAAAGAATTAAAGAATTGGAAGTTCAAAACAACGAAGTAGCCGAAATCAAGCAGAAACAAACCGAAATTCTCGAAAAAATTTCAGGATTATCTGTTGAAGAGGCAAAAGATTATTTGCTTAAAAACATCGAAGCAGAGGTAAGACACGAATCTGCAATTATGATTAAGGACATCACAGACCGTGCAAAAGACGAAGCGGACAAGAAAGCAAAAGCTATTATAACAACCGCTATCCAGAAATGCGCCGCAGACCATGTTGCCGAGGCAACTGTTACGGTTGTTGCTCTTCCCAGCGATGAAATGAAGGGCAGAATCATAGGACGCGAAGGACGAAACATCAGAACCCTCGAAACGCTTACGGGCATTGACCTTATTATCGACGACACGCCCGAGGCTGTTGTTCTTTCGGGGTTTGACCCGATAAGAAGAGAAATTGCAAGAGTTTCTTTGGAAAAACTTATTGCAGACGGAAGAATACATCCGGCAAGAATTGAAGAAATTGTTGAAAAATCAAGAAAAGAAGTTGAAGCAATTATCAAGCAGGAGGGCGAACAGGCAACGTTCGAAACAGGCGTTCACGGTTTGCACCCCGAAGTTATAAAGCTTTTGGGCAAGCTCAAATACCGCACAAGCTACGGTCAGAATGTGCTTAAACATTCAATTGAAGTATCGTATCTTTCTGGCGTTATGGCAGGCGAGCTCGGTGTTGATATTAAGACTGCAAAACGTGCAGGTCTTCTTCACGACATCGGAAAAGCAATGGATCACGAAATCGAAGGCTCACACGTTGATATCGGTGTGGATATTGCCAAAAAATACAGAGAATCGGCGGATGTTATCAATGCAATTGCATCGCACCACGGCGATACGGAACCTACAACTATTGTTGCCTGCATCGTTCAGGCTTGCGACGCAATTTCAGCGGCAAGACCCGGTGCAAGAAGAGAAAACATCGAAACATACATCAAGCGTCTTGAAAAGCTTGAGGAAATCGCAAATTCGTTTGAGGGCGTTGAAAAATCGTTTGCTATACAGGCAGGACGAGAAATCAGAATTATGGTTAAGCCCGAAAATGTTAAAGAGGACGAAACAATCGTTGTTGCAAGAGATATTGTAAAACGCATTGAGTCCGAGCTTGAGTATCCCGGTCAGATTAAAGTTAACGTTATCAGGGAAACAAGAGCGGTTGAGTACGCTAAGTAATGTTACTTTTTTAATTAAAAAAGCAACCAAAAAACTTTTAGCGCAAAACTATCGTTTTGCAGAAGTTAAATTATAATTAAGCAATTAAACAGCCGAAAGCAACGGGTAATTCGTTGTTTTCGGCTTATTTTTTGTTTGGTATTTAATTAATGTAGGGACAATTCACTAATTGTCCGCATGGATTTCGCCTGAAATTCAAAGAAAATAAAAGGCTGCCATCAAAAAGATAAATTATAAATCCACATCATTTTTCCGGATTATCTATCATATAAACAATGCAGGTAAAGCCGGCAATCATTGAAAACAAAATCGATCCGTTCATCGCCTCGTTCATTGTTGCTCCAATAAAAAATCCAACAATTCCGGCAATAATCATAGTAATAACAGACATTACAGTTCTGAATTTTTTCATATGCCGCTTTCCTCCGTATTAAAAAAGTAACATATAAAAGTAACACACCCTCACACGTTTTCGAGTTCGCCGAGACTTGACTTTTTAAGGTATTCGTTGATAAACCCGTCAAGGTCGCCGTCCATAACCGCCGTAATATTGCCCATTTCATATCCCGTTCTGTGGTCCTTCACAAGCGTGTACGGATGGAACACATACGATCGGATCTGGCTGCCCCAGGCAATTTCCTTCTGCACGCCCTTTAAATCCTCAATCTTTTCCTTGTGCTCGCGTTCTTTAAGCTCAACAAGCTTGGATTTTAGCATCTTCATAGCCGTGTCCCTGTTTTTGTGCTGGGAACGCTCCGTCTGACACGATACCACAATCCCGGTCGGAATATGCGTTATACGTATCGCAGAATCGGTTTTGTTGATGTGCTGACCGCCGGCACCACTGGCACGGTATGTGTCAACACGCAAATCGTCGGGACTGATGTTAATTTCAACATCATCGTCAATTTCAGGCATAACCTCGCACGACGCAAAAGACGTGTGACGTCTGCCCGATGCGTCAAACGGCGAAATTCTGACCAAACGGTGAACGCCTTTTTCCGACTTCAAATATCCGTATGCGTTAAGTCCCGAAATAAGAATCGTAACGCTCTTTACGCCTGCCTCATCGCCTGCGAGATAGTCGAGCGTTTCAACGCCGAAGTCGTTTCTTTCCGCATATCTTGTAAACATTCTGAGCAGCATTTCAACCCAATCCTGAGCCTCTGTGCCGCCTGCTCCCGCATGGAGCGTTAAAATGGCATTATTTTTATCGTACGGACCCGACAAAAGAGTTTCAAGCGTCAGCGACTCGGTTGTTTTTTCAATATCTTTAACCGACTGTTTGAGTTCTTCAACCATGCTTTCGTCGTTTTCGTCGTTTGCCATATCTATCATAACGAGTGTGTCTTCATAGTTTTCTTTTAAATTTTCATAGCGTTCGAGCTTGTTTTTTAAGCCTTTCGATTTTTTAAGCACCTTCTGGCTTTTCTCCATATCATCCCAAAATCCGGGCACCATTGTCTGTTGTTCAAGCTCTGCTATCTCGGTTTTTAAGCCTTCAACGTCAAAGTGAATCCCTCAAATTCTTTATGCTGTCTTGAAGTGATGTCAGATGTTGCTTAAGCTGTTCAAGTTCTATCACATATTTCACCCTTTCCGGCATTTATTATTGTGTGTCACTTTTTTAGGCAAAAAAGTAACCAAAAAACACTTATGCAAAACTATCATTTTGCGATGGTTTATTTATACATCCGGCAATCAAACAGCCGGAAAAATTTATAAATTCTCAGCAAACTGCTTGCGGACAATTCGTGAATTGTCCCTACATTCATTATTTAAGCAATTTTACAGACGAAAGCAAACAGAATTCAAATCATTGAAAAATTAAGTTCAAATCTCTGTTTACTCTGTAATGGCGACTTAAAAATCGCCCGTATGCAAATCACTCAAAATTTCAAGTTTTCTTTCGGCTTTTCGATCGCTCATTATTTACCTTTTCCCTCCGCAATGCGGGAGCATTGCGCGAAAAGTTTTGCTAAGCTCTTTTCAAAACGCGCCTACAGGATCTTTTCTTATTCCTCGTTCATACCGCAGCACTTTTTGTATTTCTTGCCGCTGCCGCAAGGACACGGATCGTTTCTGCCGACCTTTTTACCTTTAACAACAGGTTTTTGCGGTTCTTTTTTGTCACCGCCGGCGCTTGCGCTTGTAACCTTGTTAACTTCTTTTCTTTCCATACTGATTCTCGGCTGAACGTTTAGGATAAACTTAACAACATCCTCTCTGATATTGCCGATCATCTCCTCGTACATCGCATAACCTTCTTCTTTGTACTCAATAACCGGGTCGCGGTTTCCGTATGCACGCAGTCCTATACCGTCACGGAGCTGATCCATGTTGTCAATATGATCCATCCACTTTCTGTCGACAACCTGCAAAAGGATAATACGCTCAATTTCTCGCATTTTCTCCGCGCCGAAAAGCTCTTCTTTCTCGGCATATCTTTCCTGAATCATATTTTCTATTTTTTCTCTGACGTCCTCTTTTGTGAGCTTATCCCAAGTATCCTTCGGGAAATCAAGACTGCCCTCGGGCGCAAATATGCTCTCGCAATACTCTGCAAGACCCGTTAAATTCCAATCCTCAACAATCTCGCTCGAACCGATATAACTGTTCATAATATCATCGATAAACAGCTTAAACATATTCTGGTATGACATGCGTAAATCCTCGCCGTCAAGCACCTTCTGGCGTTCTTTGTATATAACGTTTCTCTGAACGTTCATAACATCATCGTACTGCAATACGTGTTTACGTATCTGGAAGTTTCGTCCTTCAACACGTTTCTGCGCATTTTCTATGGCATTTGAAAGCATTTTGTGCTCAATCGGTTCGTCATCTCTGAGACCGAGTCTTTCAACAATAACCTCCATACGCTCCGAGCCGAAAAGACGCATAAGTTCGTCCTGAAGAGATATGAAAAATCTCGATTCACCGGGGTCGCCCTGACGTCCGGCACGTCCTCTTAACTGATTGTCGATACGTCTTGATTCATGACGCTCCGTACCCAAAATGAAGAGTCCGCCGGCATTGATAACCTCTTCGCGCTCTTTTTCTATCTGCGCTTTGTATTTATCGCAAAGCTCTCTGAACGTTTTTCTGGCATTCAAAACTTCTTCGTCATCAGTTTCGAAAAATGCGGTCGATGCGTCAATGAGCTCATCGGAAATGCCCATTTTACGCATTTCTTTTTTTGCTGAAAACTCAGCGTTTCCGCCGAGGATAATATCCGTTCCTCGTCCCGCCATGTTTGTTGCGATTGTAACCGCGCCTTTTTTGCCTGCCTGTGCGATGATTTCCGCTTCTTTTTCATGGAACTTCGCATTTAGCACTTCATGAGGTATTCCGCGTTTTTTGAGCATTGAGCTTAAAAACTCGGAATGTTCGATTGTGATTGTGCCGACAAGCACCGGCTGTCCTTTTTTATGGCACTCTTCAATCTGGTTTATAACCGCATTGTATTTTCCCTGCTCGTTTTTGTATACAACATCGCTGTGGTCTTTTCTTATCATCGGCTTGTTTGTGGGGATAACCACAACATCAAGACTGTAAATTGACTGAAATTCTTCTTCCTCGGTCTGCGCCGTACCGGTCATGCCCGAAAGCTTGTCGTAAAGTCTGAAAAAGTTCTGAAACGTGATTGTAGCAAGCGTTTTGCTCTCGTGCGCAACTTTTACGTTTTCTTTTGCTTCAATCGCCTGATGAAGTCCGTCGTTGTAACGTCTGCCGAACATAAGACGTCCCGTAAATTCGTCAACAATAATAACTTCGCCGTCTTTTACAACGTAATCCTTGTCACGTTTCATAATACCGTTTGCCTTTATGGCCTGGTTTATGTGATGCGAAATCGTCATATTGTCGGGGTCGGACAAATTTTCAAGATTAAACGCCTGCTCCGCCTTTTTAACACCCGAAGCCGTAAGCGTTGCGGTATTTGCCTTTTCGTCAACGATATAATCGGCGTCAACCTCATCATCCAAAACTTTATCGTCCTGCTCTTTTATAACGAGCTTTTTAAGACCTTTTGCAAAGCGGTCTGCAATTTCGTAAAGCTGGGTAGATTCCGAGCCGACACCCGAAATAATAAGCGGTGTTCTCGCCTCATCTATAAGGATTGAGTCAACCTCGTCGACAATGGCATAGCTGTGTTCACGCTGAACCTGGCCGTTTTTGTAGATGACCATATTGTCACGAAGATAATCGAATCCGAATTCGTTGTTCGTTCCGTAAGTGATATCCGCTGCATAAGCGCTTTTTCGGTCTTGCGTGTCATGGGTTATAAGTCCCACCGTAAGACCTAAAAATTTATATATTTTGCCCATTTGCTCGCTGTCACGTTTTGCAAGATAATCATTGACCGTAACAACGTGAACGCCTTTTCCGGTGAGCGCATTTAAGTAACAGGGAAGCGTTGCGACAAGCGTTTTACCTTCACCTGTTTTCATTTCGGCAATTCGTCCCTGATGCAAAACGACACCGCCGATAATCTGAACGTCAAAATGACGCATACCGAGCGTTCTTTTTGACGCCTCTCTCACAACCGCAAAAGCCTCGCAGAGCAAGTCATCGAGCGTTTCGCCGTTTTTAAGACGCTCCTTAAATTCAGCGGTTTTTTCTTTTAACTGTGTGTCGGAAAGCGAAGAGATTTCAGGTTCAAGACTGTTGATTTTTTCAACAAGCGGTTTTATTCTCTTGATTTCCCTGTCACTGTAGTTTCCGAATATTTTTTCAAAAATTTTCATATTTAATTCCTTTCACAAGAAAAACAGTCGATTTTAATGCATACAGTTATTACTCTATGCAGATTTATTTTAATCTTTAAGGCAAAAATAAGCAATATAAGCCTTCTTTGCCTATATATACTTAATTATACCAAATTTTAATAGAAATATCAACCGATTTATGTTACTTTTTTATGTCATAATATTGCATATTTTGTTAAGAATCTTAGCAAATTTAAAAATAAGATTATTAAAAGATTTTTATTATGCGTTTTTTGTTATACGCTTTTTTGCAAAAAAGCTTGGCAAAAAACCCATACGCAAAACTATCGTTTTGCAAAATATAAATTATAAATTAAGCAATTAAACAGCCGAAAGTAGCGGGAAATTCGTTGTTTTCGGCTTATTTTTTTGTTAATCCGTTTCTGTATGGAGAATTTGCTTTGTATTCAATTAATGTAGGGACAATTCATGAATTGTCCGCCGAAAATGTGTCTGAAATTCAAAAACAAAAGGCTGCAATAAAAAGACAAATTGCAAAATTACATAACATAAAAATAAAAAACGGGCGATTCGTGAATCGCCCCTACAATTACTTTGCTTTTATTTTATTCCCGCAAAACGATAGTTTTGCACATAGGTTTTTGCCGGGCAGCAAAAAGCTTATTTTCCCTCCATAAGCGGTTTTTTGGTTACTTTTTTACTAAAACACACATAGAATCTGCTTACTTTATGATGTCTGTTCCCATATACGGTCTTAAAACTTCGGGGACCGTAACACTGCCATCAGCGTTCTGGTAATTTTCCAAAATAGCCGCAACGGTTCTGCCTATTGCAACACCGCTTCCGTTAAGCGTGTGAACGTACTGCGCCTTGTCCTTCGGCGAATTTTTGAACTTAATGTCGGCTCGTCTTGCCTGGAAATCCTCAAAATTAGAGCATGAGGAAATCTCAACAAATCTGTTGTAACTGGGCATCCATACCTCAATGTCATACTTCATCGCAGCCGTAAATCCAAGGTCGCCGACGCAGATTTTAACAACTCTGTAAGGGAGTTTTAAAAGTTGGAGCACTTTTTCGGCATCACGTGTAAGCTTTTCAAGCTCGTCATATGAATCTTCAGGCTTTGTAAATTTAACAAGTTCAACTTTGTTGAACTGATGCTGTCTGATAAGTCCTCTCGTGTCTTTTCCGGCACTTCCTGCCTCTGCTCTGAAACATGCAGAATATGCAACATGCTTAATCGGGAGCTTGTTTCCGTCCAAAATCTGTTCTCTGTACATATTTGTAACAGGCACTTCTGCGGTAGGAATAAGGAAATAATCCGTTCCGACAACCTTGAAAGCGTCCTCTTCAAATTTAGGAAGCTGACCTGTTCCGACCATTGAACGGCGGTGAACCATGTACGGCGGGAAAATTTCGGTATATCCACTTTCTTCGGTGTGCGTGTTCAAATAAAAGTTTATGATAGAACGCTCAAGACGCGCGCCCTGTCCTCTGTAAAATGTAAATCTTGTTCCCGTAACTTTTCCTGCGGTCTGCGGATCCAAAATTCCGAGATCGTTTCCGATATCCCAGTGTGCTTTCGGCTCAAAATCAAATTTCGTGGGTTCCATAAAACGTCTTACTTCAACGTTGTCGGCGTCTGTTTCGCCGTCAGGAACTGTCGGATTTGGAATATTGGGGATTGTGAGCATAACTTTGTTGATTTTTTCGTCGAGTTCTCTGATTTCGTCGTCAAATTCGCTTATTTCTGCCGAAAGAGTCTTCATTTCTGCAAAAATCGGCGCAACGTCTTTGCCCTCTTTTTTCATTGCGGGAATCATTTTGCTTGTTTCGTTTTGTTTTCCTTTGAGCTGCTCAACTTTAAAAAGAAGCTCACGTCGCTTATTGTCGAGCTCCAAAAGAGCATCAATATCAACATTTTCCTTTCTTCTTGCCAATGCGGCTTTAACTTTTTCGGGTTCTGTTCTGATTAATTTAATATCAAGCATTTTTTTCTCCTTGTATATAAAAATTCAATATGTTGTTTTAGATACATTGTACCACCTGACGCAGCAAAATGCAATTATTTCATGATAATATCGTAAATTTTTTGCTGAATATTTGTAAGTTTTTCTCTGTCAATGCTTATAATCATATTTTTTGCTTCGCTTTTTTTGCCTCCTGCATAGCTGTCGTAAGCCATTGCAAGTTTTTCGTCAACTTCTTTTGTTAAAATTGATTCTGTTTCTTTTTCTTTGTAGGTTTCGATTATCTGGTTTTGCTCGTCAACCGTTTTTGTGAGTTTTTCACATTCTGTTTTAAGTTTTCTGTTGTCCTCGGTGAGCTGAGTAACGCTTTTTTGCATACCGTTTAGATTTTTTTCCTGAATTTGTTTTGTTTCGTTAATAATATTTGACTGCGTAAAATAAGCAAATATTATAAGAAGCAAAGCAACACTGAAAAGTATTCCCGTATAAATCCAGAGGTATCTGATATTCTTTTTCATTGTTTCCTCCGCATAATATTTTTTGACGTTCCACGTGGAACATTATTTTTTACATTTCATTATTTTTCACTAAAATTAAAATTTAATAATTTTTTTAAATTTATTAAAAATTAGCTTTAAAAATTTAAAAATTTCACAATTTTAGAAGTCGCGCTTTGTATTTCGCGCTGTTTTTTGATTCTGACAGATCTTTTTGTTTAATCAACAAGAATGACCTGTTTTTTCTGAAAATTCGTTACGAGCCAATTTTAAAGGTCGATTTTTCAGCGAATTTTTAAAATTTTACCAATTCTTTCCAAATCTTCTTCGGAATAATACTCTATTTCAATTTTTCCTTTGCGCTTGCCCGAAAGAATTTTTACTTTTGTTCCGAGTGCACTTTGGAGTTTTTTCTCAAATTCCTCATATGCCAGTTTTTTGTTTAAATCTTCTTTTTCTTTGTTTTGCGGTTTTTCATCTTGCTTTTCGGCACGTTTAAGGATTTTTTCAAGCTCACGCACCGTAAGTGAATTTTCCAAAATCAGTTTTGCAAGCTCCAGCTGCTTTGATTTATCTTCAACCGACAAAAGCACTTTTGCGTGACCTACTGACAGCTGACCGTTTTCAAGCATATCGAGAATTTTTTTGTGCAAATTTAAAATTCTCAGTGAATTTGCAATATAAGGACGGCTTTTGCCTACCTTTTTTGCAGCTTCTTCCTGTGTGAGACTGAATTTTTTAATAAGCTCGTCATATCCTCTTGCTTCTTCAACAGGATTTAGGTTTTCACGCTGCAGATTTTCGATAAGTGCAACTTCGGTTGACGTTTTATCGTCAAATTCGCGCACAATTGCGGGAATTTTTTTCATTCCTGCGATTTTTGACGCTCTCCACCTTCGCTCGCCGGCAACAATTCTGTAAAATCCGTTATCGAGTTTAATTACAATAATCGGAGAAATTACACCGTGCTGGGATATAGAATCCGCAAGTTCATTAAGTTTTTCTTCATCAAAACGCACTCTTGGCTGCTTTTTATTAGGCTCAACCTCGCTGATTTTAAGCTCAACAACCTTTTCGCCGTCGAATTTTTCTTCAATTTCGGGAATAAGAGAACCAAGTCCCTTTCCCAAACCTTTTCTTACCATATGTAAATCCTTTCAGAAACGTTATTTGTTTCGCTTTATAACCTCTTTTGCCAAATCAATATAACTTTTTGCGCCTTTTGAGTGTTTGTCGTAAATGTTTATGGGCTGACCGTAACTCGGCGCCTCGCTGAGTCTGACATTTCGCGGAATAACCGATTTATAAACCTTGTCGGGATAATATTTTTTAATTTCATCGGCAACCTGAACCGAAAGATTCGTTCTGCCGTCAAACATCGTAAGAAGTATTCCTTCAATGTTTATGTCTTTGTTAAGCGATTTTTTTATTGACTTAATCGTTCTTACAAGCTGACTCAATCCCTCAAGCGCATAAAATTCGCACTGGAGCGGAATAAGAATTGTATCCGTGCAGACGAAAGCGTTAACCGTGAGAAGTCCGAGCGACGGGGGACAGTCAATTATAATAAAATCGTAATTATCCTTTATTTCCGCCACTGCATTTTTAAGTCTTGTTTCTCTTTTTTCAATATCAACAAGTTCTATTTCAGCACCTGCAAGCGATGTGTTTGCCGCACAAATGCTGAGATTTTTAAATTCGGTTTTAATAATCGCATCGCTTAATTTTACATCATTTATAAGAACATCATATATTGATTTTTCGCTTTCTTCAATCCCCAGACCGCTCGACGCATTTCCCTGGGGGTCAAGGTCAATAAGAAGCACTTTTTTTCCTTTTTCTCCGAGACAAGCGCTAAGATTAACCGATGTTGTTGTCTTTCCGACGCCGCCTTTTTGATTTGCAACGGCAATACATTTACCCATAAAAACTGTCCTTTCAAGATTTCTTCCGAAATGATATAAATGCTTACTTATTAATTTTTAAATCGCATTGGCTTTTACAGCGGAATTAAAATGCAAAACGCATTTGCAAAGCATATCGTTTTTTCCGATGTTTTACTTCAATAAAAGCTAAAACTATTTAATATGTTCCACGTGGAACATTAAAATCCTTCTGCTTTTCTTTCTTTTCTGAGCATTCTTCTTTTTTCGCCGGCTTCAAATTCCTCCTGTTCCTTTTTTGTGTCACAAATAAGACCCGGAACTTCGGTCGGGTTGCCGTTTTTGTCAAGCGCAACCATTGTAAGATAAGCCGTGTTTATCTTTTTTCTCTCGCCGCTGAGTTTTTCAATAAAAGTGTTAACCTTAACCTCCATTGACGTCCTTCCGACGTAAGTGATTTTTCCTTTTAAAACGAGAGTATCGTCTTCAAAAGCAGGGGAGAGAAAATCGAGCTTGTCTACAGAGGCGGTCGTGACATTGCATTCACTGTGCCTTCTTGCAGTAACCGCAGCGGTAATGTCAATCCATTCCATAAGTTTGCCGCCGAAAAGTCTGCCCGAACCGTTGATGTGGGGAGGCATTAAAAGCTCAACTCTTTCTGTTTTTGACTCATAAACGTGTTTTTTGTCCGCCATAAATCCTCCGTTACAAAGTTAATT
>CABUQL010000007.1 GCA_902493665.1 uncultured Eubacteriales bacterium | reverse complement strand
CAGCAGCGTCTGCGGCCGATTTGCAGCCTCTTTTAATTGCAAGAGCAGCTCCCAAAACGTATGCCCAGCATGCATTTTCAAAGCAGATAGGCTGAATCTGTTTTGTAATTTCATAAGGATCGAAGCCTTTATCTGTGCAGATTTTTCTTGCTTCTTCCAAAGAAGCAATTCCGTTTGCTTTTAAAACTTCGTTAATTTTATCTATTCTTCTTTCATAACTTTCAAACAAAGCCATTTCGTTAATCCTCCTTTATTTATTCATTTCTCGGGTCAATTGTTTTCTTGGCGTCTGCGATTCTGCCGTATGTACCTGTTGCTTTTTTAAGAGCATCGTTTGCGTCTTCGCCTTTTTTTATCATTTCCATCATTTTGCCGAGATGAACAAATTCATAACCGATGATTTCGTCGTCGTTATCGAGTGCGATTTTTGTAACATAGCCCTCAGCCATTTCAAGATATCTTGAACCTTTGGCTTTTGTGCCGTACATTGTGCCGACCTGGCTTCTGAGTCCTTTACCGAGGTCTTCAAGACCTGCACCGATGGGAAGTCCGCCTTCCGAGAAAGCAGTTTGTGTTCTTCCGTATACTATCTGAAGGAAAAGTTCTCTCATTGCAGTATTTATAGCGTCGCAAACAAGGTCAGTGTTGAGCGCTTCAAGAATTGTTTTTCCGGGGAGAATTTCACTTGCCATAGCAGCCGAGTGAGTCATACCCGAACATCCGATTGTTTCAACAAGCGCTTCTTCAATTATGCCGTCTTTAACATTTAATGTTAACTTACAGGCACCCTGCTGCGGAGCACACCAGCCCACACCGTGGGTCAAACCGCTTATATCTTTGATTTCTTTTGATGCAACCCATTTGCCTTCTTCCGGAATCGGAGCGGGACCGTGGTTTGCACCTTTTGCAACTACACACATTCTTTCAACTTCTGAAGAATAAATCATTATAATACTCCTTTCTTTAAAGAGCTCAATGCTCTGAACATATTACATTATCTTCTACATTTTATCATAAAATGATAAATTTTTCACGATTTTTTGGGCATAATAAGGCATTTTGGTTATTTTGCACATATGAAATGTAGTATTTCAAAAAAGTGTAAGGCAATTTATACAAAAATGCAATTTACCACTTTACTTTGATAAAGCAGCAGAGTATAATAGCATCATCGAAAGAAAAACAAAACGAAATTAAAAAACAAAAGGAGATTTTTATTATGAAAAAAATTATTGCATTGTTACTTTCTTTGAGCATGGTTTTTGCTTTTGCAGCTTGCTCAAACAGCAAAACCGCAACAACAGACACAGACACATCATCGGATTACGACTACATTAAAAACAAAGGCACAATGGTTATCGGTATTACAGATTACGAACCTATGAACTACAAAGAAAAAGGTTCTGACGAATGGACAGGTTTTGATACAGAGTTTGCTAAACTCGTTGGTAAAAAGCTCGGAGTTAACGTTGAATTTAAAGAAATCGAATGGGACAACAAAATCCCCGAACTCAATTCAAAATCTCTTGACTGCGTATGGAACGGTATGACTCTTACAAACGAAGTTACATCATCTATGGAATGCACAAAACCTTATGTTGTAAACGCACAGGTTGTTGTTATGGCGGCAGACAAAGTTGACAGTTACAAAGACGCCGATTCAATGAAAGACCTTAAATTTGCCGCAGAATCGGGAAGCGCCGGCGAAGCTGCAATTACAGAAGCAGGATTTGCAAACTACACGGCAGTTACCGCTCAGAGCGACGCTCTTATGGAAGTTGCATCAGGTTCGGCTGACGCTTGCGTAATCGACATCACAATGGCAAAAGCTATGACAGGAAAAGGCACAAGCTACGAAAACCTTACAACAGGAATTTCTCTTACAGAAGAAGAATACGGAATTGGTTTCAGAAAAGGTTCCGATATGGCAGAAAAAGTTAATGCAATCATAAACGAACTCAAAGAAGACGGAAGCTTGCAGAAACTTGCCGACAAATACAGCCTTACACTTACTGAATAATTTTAAAACCATTAAAACTTAAAACATACCCATTTGCAGAGAATTTAATTTCTCTGCTTTTGTGGGTTAAAACGGAGAATAAATAATATGTTTATGACAGTTACAGCCTCGCTTTTCGAGGGATTTTACATGACACTTAAAATATTTGCCTTAACGCTTTTGTTTGCTCTTCCTTTGGGGCTTATAATGAGTTTCGGTTCAATGAGCAAAATTAAGCCGGTTAAATGGCTTGTAAAGCTTTTTGTGTGGATTATAAGAGGTACTCCGCTTATGCTGCAGCTTATAATCATATACTACGGCCCGGGTCTTGCTGGAAGATGGGCATCGGCGCTTCCCGTAAAAAACATTTTTACGCAGTACATCGCCACATGGAGCGTTTTTGACAGATTTACGGCGGTTATGGTTGCGTTTACAATTAACTATGCCTGCTATTTTTCGGAGATATACCGAGGCGGAATAGAAAGTATTCCCAAAGGTCAGTATGAAGCGGGACACGTCCTTGGAATGACGAAAGTCCAGGTGTTTTTCAGGGTTGTTCTTATGCAGGTTATAAAAAGAATTATTCCGCCTATGAGCAACGAAATTATCACGCTTGTAAAAGATACGTCGCTTGCAAGGGTTATTGCAGTTTATGAAATTATCTGGTCTGCTCAGGTTTATATTAAACTTAAGGGTCTTATCTGGCCGCTTTTCTACACGGGCGTATTTTACCTTTTGTTCAGCGGATTGTTAACACTTCTTTTCGGATATATCGAAAAGAAACTCGATTATTACCACGCATAAGTTTCGGCTAAAGGAGGCACGTTTTAATGGCTATGCTTGAAGCAAAAAATATCAAGAAAAAATTCGGAAAAATTGAAGTTTTAAAAGGCATAAATCTGTCAGTCGAAAAAGGCGAGGTTATTGCGGTTATAGGTCCTTCGGGTTCGGGAAAAAGCACATTTTTAAGATGTCTTAACAAGCTTGAAAAAATTGACGAAGGCACAATCACGCTCGACGGCGATTACATTGCCAAAGAAGGCTCTTATGTGTCGGACAAGGTTTTAAGACCGATTATCAAAAAAATGGGTATGGTTTTTCAGCAGTTTAATCTTTTTCCGCACAAATCGGTTTTGGAAAATATTATCGAAGCACCCATCTGCGTTAACGGCGAGGACAAAAACGAGGCTATAGAAAAAGCAAAAAAACTTCTTGCCGATGTGGGACTTTCGGACAAATTAAATTCGTATCCGTGCCAGCTTTCGGGCGGTCAGCAGCAGAGGGTTGCAATAGCAAGAGCGCTTGCAATGAACCCCGAACTTATACTTTTTGACGAGCCTACAAGCGCACTCGACCCCGAACTTACGGGCGAGGTTTTAAATGTTATGAAAAAACTTGCAGACGAAAATATGACAATGATTGTTGTAACTCACGAAATTGCTTTTGCAAAAGAGGTTGCAACGCACGTTGTGTTTATGGACGGTGGATATATCGTTGAAGAAGGAGATCCGAAAGAGGTTTTGGAAAATCCGAAAAACGAGCGCACAAAGCAGTTTTTGCAGAGAGTTTTGCATTAGTTTGCAGAGCGTCAAACACAATATTTTGCTGATGTGTTAAATTTCCGCTTTTCGCCTTGTCAGTCTTGAAAGGCACAAAGCCTTGCTTTTACACTGTGCAGAAAAAATTCAGTGCAATTTGTTTTTAAATTTCATAAAATAATTAAAAGCTGCAGGCAAAAATTTCTTTGCTTACAGCTTTGTTTTTTATATAATGTCAAGTTGTTCGTCGTTTTTTTCTTTTTCTTTGATTTCCGTTTCCATTTTTGATATTGAAATCTCAAATGCTGTTTTTGTAACGGTCTGCGTTTCCGATATTCTTTTTTGATATTCTCTGCTCTGGATTCTTCCCCAGATTTTAATATTCGTTCCTACCGCCAGGTCCGACGAAAATCTTGCGTTTCTGCCCCAGGCAATACAAGGCATATAGTCCGACTTGTTGTATGCTCTGTTAACGGCGATAAGAAGGTCTGTTATTTCCCTGCCGAACGGCGTAATTCTGTAAACGGGTGTTTTGCATACAAAACCGTTTAAGAATATGTAATTCGGATTTTTAATGGTGTCTTCGCTGCAGTTTTTTGACAAATCGCGTGCAAAAACCGTTAAAACAAGTTTGTTTCCCGTCGGAGAATAATTATTGTACGATCTGAACTGTCCGTCAATTTCAAGCGAATCGCCTTCTTGTATCGGGCCTTTCAGATACAGTAATATTGATAAAATCCGAAATACTGCTTAATCTCGGAACCTTTAATACAAAAGTCAAAAACTTCTCACCGTAAACCTCATGGCTGAAAACCGGCTCGGAATCTACCGTTCCCGCAAGATGAACCTCATTATTAATATTTTCTGAATTCAACCCTTTCACTCCTCTCATCTGTCTGTTTTTATTCTATGCGTAAAAATATGTGAATATTACTAAATGTTAATAAAAAACTTGACTTTTTTTAAAATTACGATAAAATAGTATAATGTATACAAACATCATGACAAATTTTGCAATTGGAGAAAAATATGAGGAAAACCGGACCTATTACAGGAACATTTATAGACGAGATAACATATGATATTCCTTCTTCAAACTGGACGAAAGAACAGTGGAGCAAAGATTTTGACAATATGCTGGATTTCGGCATTGACACCGTAATTTTTATCCGCGGAGGATTTGAAGATAAATCCGTGTTCCCGTCGAAAGTTTTAAACACACCTTATGCAGATGATTTTGCAGGGCTTGTTTTTGAAGAAACATCAAAGAGAAATATGGATGTATACTTCGGAATGTATGTTTCCAATCTTACATGGAATAACGGCGATGCGGCAAACGAAATAAGAATTAACAAACTTTTTGCCGATGAGGTTTTTAAAAGATACGGCGATTATCCGTCGTTTAAAGGCTGGTATATTCCGCAGGAGGACTGCTTTGACCATTTAAATGTCGGCGAAGTTATGAGGGGGCTTTCGGCAATATGCAAGGACAAAACACCCGATAAAAACGTGCTTATAAGTCCGTTTTTCAAAACGCCTATAACATATTCTAAAGATACTTTTTCTCCTCAGAGACATTACGAAGAGTGGGACAGACTTTTTGATTACAGCGGCAAGGACATTGATATATGCGCATTCCAGGACGGCACGGCGCCGATGGACGAAATGGACGAGTTCTTTTCGCTCACCGCAAAGCTCTGTGAAAAGTATAATATACATCACTGGGTAAATGCCGAAACATTTGAGCGCGACGTGAGAAGTATGTATTTTCCCATAACATTTTCTTTGCTTAAACGCAGACTTGAAAAACATAAAAAATATGCGGAAAAAATAGTTACTTTTGAGTTTTCTCATTTTTTGAGTCCGCAGTCAATATATCCGTCTGCACGAAACTTAAATAATTTATATAAAGAATATTATTTAAAGTAAAATACTTGGACATTTAATGCCCTTAGAAAGGATAATTAAAATGGATTTTAAAAAATATCTTACTGATAATGTTCTTGATTTTTGGATTAAAAATTCCTTGGATTACGAAAACGGCGGAATTTTCACTCAGCTCGACAGAGACGGAAGCATTTACGGCACTGAAAAAAGCGTGTGGTTCCAGGGACGTGCACTTTGGGTATTCTCAAAAGCGTATGACGTTATCGAGAAAAAAGAAGAATATCTTTCAGCTGCAACCAACATATATAAATTTTTAGACAAATGCACCGATTCCGACGGAAGAATGTTTTTTATTGTTTCAAAAGAAGGTGTTCCGATTCAGAAAAGACGTTACTTTTTCAGCGAAACGTTTGCCGCAATAGGCTGCGCTCAGTATTATAAAATAACAAAAAATGAAAAAGCCTGGGAAGACGCTAAAAAATACTTTAATATGGCTTGCAGAGTGTTTTATAATAACGAACTTACAACACCTAAATTTACAAATACCAATTTAAAAGCTTTGTCGCCGATAATGATAATGCTTTCAACGGCGCAGATTATGGCAAGCGTCGGCATTGACAGTGAAAAATACAAAGATACTGCAAAAGATATGGCGCAGAGAATCATAAAAGGCGGATTTTTCAATACCGATTTGGGTGCACTGCTTGAAAACGTGTCGGAGGACGGAAGCTTCTGCGACACACCTACCGGACGATTGGTAAATCCGGGACATTCATTGGAAGCCGCATGGTTTTTAATGTATGAAGGCTGCTTAAGCGGCAACAAAGAAATCATTGACGCCGGAAAGCAAATAATTGACTTTACGATGCCGAGAGGTTTAGACAAAAAACACGGAGGCATAATTGCATTTACCGACGTTTTGGGAAAACCCGCAACGGCGCTTGAATGGGATATGAAACTCTGGTGGCCGCAGTGCGAGGCGATAATTGCAAACAAAATGGCATATATGCTATTCGGTGATGAAAAATACAACGATAATTACAAAATGCTTTGCGATTATGCTTTTGAAAACTTTGCCGATAAAGAAAACAACGAATGGTACGGATATCTGCACTACGACAATACACCTTCGACATACATAAAAGGCAATATCTTTAAAGGACCGTTCCATCTTCCCAGAATGCTTATGATACTTGTTGAGCTTGATTCTCTGGGAAGTATAGAAAAAATATAATGTTTAAAATCAATCACGGAGGCGAATACAAATGGCTTTTTTAAGCTGTACTTATAAATCGGATGTAATGGGGCAGCATGTTTCGTTTTATGCATTTATACCCGAAAATGTGTCCGACAACATAAAAACTGTTTATCTTCTTCACGGACTTTCCGATAATCACACTTGCTGGGAAAGATTCACAAGTGCCGAAAGATACGCACAGGGAAACAATATTGCACTTATTATGCCTTGCGCCGACAGAAGTTTTTACACAGATATGTGCCACGGAAGAAAGTATTACACTTTTATATCCGATGAGATTGTAAAATACACAAGGCAGCTTTTTAAACTCAGCACAAAAAGAGAAGATACATTTATTGCCGGACTTTCCATGGGCGGATACGGAGCTTTTAAAATTGCTCTTAAAAATCCCTATGTATTCTCGGCGGCAGCAAGCTTTTCCGGAGTTTTGGATATAAACAACAGATTTATAAACGAAAAGTTTTGGGAAGAAGAAAAATTCCTTGTTTTCGGCGATGTTAAAACACTTGAAAACAGCGGAGAAAATTTAAAATACATACTCGACAATTTTGATTCAAATGCCCCCAAACCGCGTCTTTATCAGGCGTGCGGAACAGAGGATTTTCTCTACGGCGACAATCAGAATTTCAGAGAATGGATTAAAGATAAAGGATTTACACACAAATATTTTGAGGGACCGGGAACGCATGACTGGGCGTTCTGGGATGCTCAGATTAAAGAAGCTATAGAATTTTTTACGAAAGGATGAAATAAAAATGTCAGGACATTCGAAATGGTCCAATATTAAGCATAAGAAAGAAAAAACTGATGCTCAAAAAGGAAAAATTTTCACAAAAATAGGAAGGGAAATTGCGGTTGCGGTAAAAAGCGGCGGACCCGATCCCGAAATAAACAGAAGACTTAAAGATACTATCGCAAAGGCACGTTCAAACAATATGCCCAACGATAACATCAACCGTTGCATTAAAAAAGCGGCAGGTGACGGAAATGACGACAATTACGAAAACATCACTTATGAAGGCTACGGTCCCAACGGTGTCGCGGTTATAGTTGAAACACTTACAGACAACAGAAACAGAACTGCGGGCGATGTAAGACATTATTTTGACAAATTCAAAGGAAACCTCGGAACAAACGGCTCTGTAAGCTGGATGTTTGATAAAAAAGGCAAAATAATTGTTTTAAAAGCCGATGATATCGACGAAGACACAATTATGATGGACGCACTCGACTGCGGTGCAGAGGATTTTGAAGCAACAGACGAATACTACGAAATCACAACAGATCCCGATTCATTTTCAGATGTTTTGTCTGCTTTGGAAGACAAGCATTACGCTTATGCTTCGGCAGAAGTTGAAATGGTTCCGCAGACTTATGTAAAGCTTACGGACGAAAAAGATATTCTCATGATGGAAAAACTTATCGAACATCTTGAAGATAACGACGATGTTCAAAATATCTATCACAACTGGGAAGAAAACTAAATAATCAAAATGCGGTGCAAAGACATAAAATTAAGTTTTTGCGCCGTCTTTTTTTATATTGAAATATTTTTTGCTTTATGTTAAAATAATATATACATAAAACAATGTGAGGTAACAAAATGTCAGAAAAACGTGATAACATAAGAAATTTTTGCATAATTGCACATATAGACCACGGAAAAAGCACTCTTGCCGACAGAATACTTGAATATACGGGCGTGCTCACACAGCGTGAAATGCAGGATCAGATTCTTGATGATATGGATTTAGAACGTGAAAAGGGCATAACTATCAAGGCACGTGCCGTAAAACTCGTTTACAAAGCAAAGGATAATAAAGAATATATTTTTAATCTTATAGATACACCGGGACATGTTGACTTTAACTATGAAGTATCAAGAAGTCTTGCGGCATGCGAAGGCGCGATACTCATTGTTGATGCGGCACAGGGAATAGAAGCTCAGACGCTTGCAAACACTTATCTTGCCGTTGACCACAATCTTGAAATTGTACCTGTTATAAATAAAATCGACCTCCCGAGCGCAAGACCTGATGTTGTAAAAGCAGAAATTGAAGATGTAATAGGTCTTGAAGCTGAGGACGCTCCTCTTATTTCTGCAAAAAACGGAATAGGAATAGAAGAAGTTTTGGAACAGATAGTTAAAAAAATTCCCGCACCCGAAGGCAACGACAATGCGCCTCTCAAAGCGCTTATTTTTGACTCTTATTACGACGCATATAAGGGCGTTATTGTTTATGTGAGAGTGCGTGACGGTGTTGTAAAACCGGGAATAAAAATAAAGTTTATGGCAACGGGAAAAGAATTTGACGTTGTTGAAGTGGGATATCTTTCGCCGCTCGGTATGCGTCCTTCGGATTCATTAAGCGCCGGAGAAGTCGGATATATTGCGGCAAGCATTAAAAATGTGCGTGACGCAAGAGTGGGCGACACGGTAACGCTTTCGGAAAACGGAGCAAAAGAGCCGCTTCCGGGATATAAAAAAGTAAACCCGATGGTATTTTCGGGTATTTATCCGGCAGACGGAGCGAAATATCCCGACCTCAGAGATGCACTTGAAAAGCTTCAGTTAAACGATGCCGCCCTCACATTTGAACCCGAAACATCTCTTGCTTTGGGATTCGGATTCAGATGCGGATTTTTGGGACTTTTGCATCTTGAAATAATTCAGGAAAGACTTGAGCGTGAATACAATCTTGACCTTGTAACAACAGCGCCGAGCGTTATTTACAAAGTCACAAAAACCGACGGCGAGGTTTTAAAAATTGATAACCCGACAAACCTTCCGAGTCCTTCGGAAATCGAATATATGGAAGAGCCGATAGTTGAGGCGTCAATAATGGTTCCGACAGATTATATCGGCAATATTATGGAGCTTTGCCAGGACAGACGGGGCTTTTACAAAGATATGCAGTATATCGACGAAAACAGAGTTTCTCTAAATTATGATCTGCCGTTAAACGAAATAATTTACGATTTTTTTGATGCGCTTAAGTCGAGAACAAAAGGTTATGCATCGTTTGATTATGAGCTTAAAGGATATCAGAAATCCGATCTTGTTAAGCTTGATATTTTGTTAAACGGCGATGTTGTTGACGCACTTTCGTTTATTGTTCATTCGTCAAAGGCATATGCAAGAGGCAGAAGAATTGCAGAAAAGCTTAAAGAATCAATTCCCCGTCAGCTATTTGAAGTGCCAATTCAGGCAGCGGTAGGAAATAAAATTATTGCAAGAGAAACCGTTAAGGCAATGCGCAAAGACGTTTTGGCAAAATGCTACGGCGGTGACATCACACGTAAGAAAAAGCTTCTTGAAAAACAGAAGGAAGGAAAGAAACGTATGCGCCAGGTCGGCAGTGTAGAAGTTCCGCAGGAGGCGTTTATGTCGGTTTTAAAACTCGATGAATAAAAAAGGAATTTACGTTCACATTCCGTTTTGCATAAAAAAATGCGCTTATTGCAGTTTTAATTCATATTCTGATTTGTTTTATCTTGCAGATGAGTACTCCGATGCGGTTTTGCGTGAGATTAAATCGGCAGACAGATGCAGTGTTGACACTGTATATTTTGGCGGCGGAACGCCGTCGGCAATTTGCGAAAAATACATTTTAAAAATTCTTGACGCAATTTATGAAAAATTTGACGTTTCAAAAGATGCTGAAATCACAATTGAGGTAAATCCCAAAACCGCAGATGAAAAAAAGCTTTCGGCATATAAAAATGCGGGAATTAACAGATTAAGTATCGGTGCGCAGGATTTTTTCGACGAAAACCTTAAAAAGCTCGGTAGAATACACAGTGTTTCAGATACTTTTGAAACGGTAGATGCGGCAAGAAAAGCGGGATTTGATAATATCAGTCTTGATATTATGTACGGCTTTGAAAATCAGACAATAAAAGACCTTGAAAAAACGCTTGAAACGGCAATGAACTTAAATCCGTCTCACATTTCCGTTTATGCGCTTTCGGTTGAAGAGGGAACGCCGGTTTTCGAAAGAATGAAAAAAGGCGAAAACGTGTGTGTAAGCGATGAGGTTTATGCAAATATGTATGATGATATCTGCGAAAAACTTTCAAAACACGGATACGAAAAATACGAACTTTCAAATTTTGCAAAAGATAAAAAGTATTCACGGCACAATATGAGTTACTGGGAATGTAAAGAATACTACGGTTTCGGTGCGGGAGCAAGCGGATACGTTAAAAACACAAGATATAAAAATGTGTGCGAAATAAGCGATTATATTAAAAATCCTTTTGAAAAATGCGAAAAAGATATTTTGTCAAAAGAAGATATGATGAAAGAATTTGTGATTTTGGGTTTGCGGTTAACCAAAGGAATTTCAAAAAAGAAATTTTTCGAAAAGTTTGGCGCGGACATATATGACGTTTTCGGCAAAAGCCTTAATAAACACATAAAAAACACAAAGCTTCTTTGCGAAAACGATGACAAAATATATTTAAGCAAAGACGCATCGTTTGTTTCAAATGCGGTTTTTGTTGATTTCATTTAATAAAACCGTTTGAATTTTATGCCGATAAAATCTATTTTAATAAAAAAGGCTGTTTAAAAACGAGTTGAGTTTTTAAACAGCCTTTTTGTATCTTGTTTAGAAACGAAAAAATTTCGCACAAATGTTTGATGTTTATTTTCCGGATGTTGCTTTATTAAGTATTATCATTGCCAAAATGATAACGAGCGCAACTATAAATATTCCTGCCATACCCTTTAGCATAATCGGAAGGGTAATGTAAAGAGAATCAAAATTCATAATTATCAAAGCCTTTCAAGTAATATATTTAGGTTATAAAACGAAACTTTTATCCGAGCATATTTAAAATAAGTCCGCCGGCAATAACAGATGCAATCTGCCCCGAAACATTTACGCCGATTGAGTGCATAAGAAGGAAGTTTTGTTTGTCTTCTTTAAGTCCCATTTTGTGCACGACACGTGCAGACATCGGAAATGCCGATATTCCGGCTGCGCCTATCATCGGGTTTATTTTGTTTTCTTTCTTTAAGAAAAGGTTTATTATTTTTGCAAACAAAACACCTCCGGCCGTGTCAAATATAAACGCAACAAGTCCGAGCGCTATAATCATAAGCGTTTGTGTTGTAAGGAAAAGATGCGCCTGCATTTTTGTTGCAATTGTAATTCCCAAAAAGAGCGTTATAAGGTTTGACAAAACTTTTTGTGCAGTTTCCGAAAGCGAGTCCAAAACCCCGCATTCTCTTATGAGATTTCCGAACATTAAAAATCCGATAAGTGCAACGCTTCTCGGCGATACAATACCTGTAATTGCGGTAATTATTATCGGGAAAAGAATTCTTGTTGTTTTTGAAACGGAGCTTTGCTTATACGGCATTTTTATAAGACGCTCTTTTTTTGTTGTAAGCATTTTTATAACAGGCGGCTGAACCAGAGGCACCAGCGCCATGTAAGAGTATGCCGCAACCATTATTGCGCCGATATATTTTGAGTTAAAAAAGTTTGCGACAAATATTGATGTAGGACCGTCTGCAGCACCTATTATTGCAATTGACGCAGCGTCTTTTAAATCAAACCCCAAAAGCGACGCAACACTTAGCGTAAAGAATATTCCAAACTGTGCGGCAGCGCCGAAAATCATAAGCTTTGGATTTGACAAAAGCGGGCCGAAGTCAATCATTGCACCTATTCCCACAAACAGAAGAAGCGGAAACAGTTCGTTTGCAATACCTGCGTCAAATAAAACGTCAATAACGCCTATTTCTTTAACGCCGTCATAAATCTGTGTAACCGCGCCCGAAAGCGGAAGGTTTACCAAAATCGCTCCGAATCCCATCGGAAGAAGAAGGGTAGGTTCCATATCTTTTTTTACGGCAAGATAAATAAGAAGCCCTCCTATAATCCACATTGCAACTTGCTGCCATGTGATGTTTAACACATTTGAAAATAATTCAGCCAAGCTTAATTCCCCCTTAAAATAAATAAGTAAAAGATTAAAGTTTTCCAACAAAAAAGACTTTTACCCCATAATAGGATAAAAGTCTTGCAATTTAAATCTTTGGCGGATGCTTTTGCACCGTAATGACGCTCAAGATACGGCATTTTGCCGCACGCTACTCCCTTTTACTTTATAAGTATAAATGATTTTGCAAAAAAGTGTCAAGGAAAAAACAGAATTTTTAAACATCTTAGCAAAATCTTAACACTTGCTTGTTTTAATCGCTGCTGCCGCTGCCAAAAAGCCGAGTGCGGTTGATATAATCCAGAAAAGCACTACACCGTTCCAGCTTGTGTATTCCAAAATATAAGAAAATGCATAGCTTGCCGCCGATGCCGATATGTATGACGAAAAATCAAGAAATCCCGTTATGGACGAAAGCTTTCCGCTTTTGGTAAATGTGAGTATGTATATTGAAAAAATCATATTGCATGCGCCCATCATAAGTGCGTTTGCGGCAAAAAGAGATATAACTGCCAAAACGGGAACTGCGGTTCTTGCAAAAAATACAATTACAAATAAAACCGTTGAAATTGCAAAAAGATGAAGACACATAAGCTTTTCGTCGCCTCTTGTGTATTTTAGTGCGTAAAGTGATAAAAACGTTACCGCAGTGTTTACAAGAGGAGAAATCATTGAAATAATTGCGGTATTTGAAATATCTATGCCGACTCCGTCCGACAAAAATGCGGGAATCCAGAAGGAAACTGCATTTCTTATTATTCCGTTAAGCATTGTAACAATTGTCATAAAAATAAAGGAAGCCGTTATAATTTTCTGTTCGCTTTCGATTTTTTCGGTGTGATTTTGGGCAGAAGCTTTAATATTTGAGTCGTTTTGCGGTGTGAATTTTTCTAAAACAAACCATATAACCGCATTTAAAACTATAAATAAGCCCGTGTATAAAAAAGACAGCTTCCATGATTTTGTTTTTGTGCCGATAAATGCGGCAACGTATGTAAGCATCATTCCGAAAATCGACGCAACCGTTAAAACCGACATTGCAATCTGTCCCGTTTTTTTCGTTGTGTTTTCGCCGACTTTTTTTGATATTGGTCCCCAAAGCATTGAGCATGCAAATCCGATAAGAATCATACATGAAACCGAAACAGGAAAAATTTTTACAAACGGAAAAATCATAACAATAATTCCCGATATTGTAAGTCCCGTAAAAACCATATATTTCGGCTTGATTTTGTTTCCTATAAATCCGCTTATAAGCTGACCGAAGCCATATATTAAAAGAAGAACTCCGGAAAGCAATCCGATCTGTGAGCTTGAAAAAGCTTTTTCCGAAAGAAGCTGCGGCGAAAAAGCGCTTAAAATATTTCTTCCGAGGTAACATGCCGCATATGAAAAGAAACACAGCGACACCATGAGTGTAATTTTATTTTTTTCGGTTTTCATTTTCCCCTCACACTTTTGCATATTCTATTTTTTCTTTTCCGATAGCGTCTATAATATTTTGATTAATGCGGTTTTTATCATCGGTTATAATTTTTTCGATCTGCGAAAACTCACATATTTTGTAAAAGCTTGTGCGGGTAAACTTTTCACTTTCGGCAAGAATATACGTTTGACCGCTGTTTTTTATAATAAGTTCGGTAACCATTCCGAGTTTGTCGTCCCATGAGGTGATGCCGTGCTGAGATATTCCCGTTGCTCCGATAAATGCCTTATCGATAAAAAGCTTGTTTGCGCAAAGTATGGCAAGCGTTTCTGTGCCGCATTGATTTTCAATGTCGAGCTTTCCGCCTATCAGAATTATCTCGCCGGTAAAATCACCGTTTTCGTATTTTTTAATTAAAATGCTTGCAACGGGAATTGAATTTGTAATTATTTTAATGTTTTTAACTCCGAAAATTTCATTTGCAAGACATTCGGCATTTGAGCCGTTATCAATTGCAATTATGTCGTTGTCTTTAATGTATTTTGCGCAGCATTTTGCAATTGCGGTTTTTTCCTCATAATTGTTTGAAAGTCTTTTTTCATACGATTCTTCCCTGAAGGGTCTGCTTATTGAAATTGCACCGCCGTGCACTTTTTTGATTTTTTCGTTTTTGCATATTTCGTTCAAGTCACGTCTTATCGTTTCGGTAGATACATTGTATGTGTTTGCAAGGTTTGTGACGTATGCCTTGCCTTCTTTTAAAATGTATTCGGTAATTTCTATTTGTCTTTGCTTTGAAAGCATAAAACCGCCCCCCGTAATTTTATATCAACATAATACCGCTCAAAACAACACAAGTCAACTTAAAAAAGTGTAAATGTGGTTATTTTTAAAAAACCACATAAATTATTGGTGTGCAAAATAAAAGGAGATATAAAAAATGAATCCATTTTCTGTATCTCCCTGATAAATTTATGAAATTAAAAAGCTGTTTCGGTTATGTGATTGTTTTGACTTGGCATTAGAAAGCTGAACACAACACGTCTCTGATTTGTTGAATTCCTGTTTTTCACCTTATCATCTCATTGCCGGACGTCTTTTGTCGAGCACGGCATCGGGGTCAAAAAAGTT
>CABUQL010000006.1 GCA_902493665.1 uncultured Eubacteriales bacterium | reverse complement strand
ATATATTTTGAAGGCTTTTGCAAATCGAAATATAGTTTTCAAAGGAGCAAAAGATTAAAATGCGGGGGCGTTTTTAAAGTTTTTTTGCAGCAAAAGAGGGTGTAAAATTAATTTTTACACCCTCCGGTTTTATAAATTTTAAAATGTTCTTCGGCACTTTAAAAAATCATAAACAGGCATTACATATGCGGAGAAACACTGTAGTTAGGTGCTTCTTTTGTAATGTAAATATCGTGCGGATGGCTTTCTTTAAGACCTGCGCCCGTAATTTTAACGAATTTTCCGTTTTCGTTAAGGTCTTTAATTGTGTGCGTTCCGCAGTATCCCATACCCGATCTTAAACCGCCGAGAAGCTGGAATACGGTTTCCGAAAGCGGTCCCTTGTAAGGAACACGTCCTTCAACGCCCTCGGGAACGAGTTTTTTGGAGCCTGTCTGGAAGTATCTGTCCTTGCTTCCTTTTTCCATAGACGCAAGCGAGCCCATACCTCTGTAAACTTTAAAGCTTCTGCCCTGGTAAATTTCAATTTCTCCCGGACTTTCTTCGCAGCCTGCAAGAAGGCTTCCTATCATAATAACGCTTGCACCTGCGGCAATTGCTTTTGTGATATCGCCCGAGTATTTGATTCCGCCGTCGCCTATAACGGGGATGTTGTATTTTTTTGCAACCTGAGAAGCGTTGTAAATTGCGCTTATCTGAGGCACACCGACACCTGCAACAACACGCGTTGTGCAGATTGAACCCGGTCCTATGCCGACTTTTATTGCATCGGCACCTGCTTTTATAAGGTCTTCGGCAGCTTCGGGAGTTGCTATGTTTCCTGCAATGAGGTTTACATGCGGAAATGCGTCTTTAACTTTTTTAATGCATTTCATTATGTTCTGAGAATGTCCGTGGGCGGAATCGAGCACCAAAACGTCAACATGCGATGCAACAAGAGCTTCGGCCCTGGCCAAAACATCATTTGTAATTCCGATTGCCGCACCTGCTAAAAGACGTCCGTTTGCGTCCTTTGCGGAATTTGGATATTTTGCGGTTTTTTCTATGTCTTTAATTGTAATAAGTCCTTTTAAAACTCTGTTTGAATCAACAATGGGAAGCTTTTCGATTTTATGCTTCATAAGAATCATTTTTGCTTCTTCAAGATTTGTGCCTTCGGGAGCGGTTATAAGATTTTCTTTTGTCATGGCCTGGCTTATCGGCTTTGAAAAATCTGTTTCAAATCTTAAGTCTCTGTTTGTGATAATGCCTAAAAGTTTTCCCGAATCGTTAACAATCGGAACGCCCGAAATCTTGAATTTCCCCATAAGAGCGTCTGCCTCGGCAATTGTGTTTTCGGGTGAAAGATGAAACGGGTCTACAATAACGCCGTGTTCGCTTCTTTTAACCTTGTCAACTTCTATTGCCTGAGCTTCTATTGACATATTTTTGTGGATAACTCCTACTCCGCCCTCTCTTGCCATTGCAATTGCAAGAGCAGATTCCGTGACGGTATCCATAGCGGCGCTCATTAAAGGAATGTTAAGCGTAATTTCGTTTGTAAGCTTTGTTTTTAAATCGATTTGGTCGGGGGTAACATCAGACTTTTGAGGCACCAAAAGCACGTCGTCAAATGTAATTCCTTCTTCCGAAAATTTTCCCATTATTTTTTCACGTCCTTTTCAAAATAAAGTGTGTATTTGATGCAGAAAAGTTTAAAACATCTTTTTGTTTTTTATCTAAAAAACATTGAAAAAATGCTTCCGATACTTTTCTGCATTTTATTAAAGCGATTTTACAACGTCTGCGCAGCGTTTGCAAAGTGTCGGGTGGTCAGAGTCTGTGCCGACTGTTTTTGAATACATCCAGCATCTTTCGCATTTTTCGCCCTCTGCCTGAGAAACTTCAACGTAAAGATTTTCTGTCTGCTCGCCTTTGTAAGCTTCTTTGTTTTCGCCGTTTATTACGCTGACATCGGAAACGATAAATATGGTAACAAGGTCTGCTTCGTTTTCTTTGAGGAAATCGTAAAGCTTGCCCGTTGCGTAAAGTTTAACGTGAGCGTTAAGCGAATGTCCTATTACTTTTTCGTTTCTTGCAAGCTCAAGCGCTTTAGAAACGTCTGCTCTTATATCGATAAATTTGTCGAATTTCTCTTCAATTTCTTTGTTTTCGTATTCACGGTTAACACCCGGAAGGTCGTTAAAGAGTACGCACTCTTTGTCGTCGCCTTTTTTGTGAGGCATTGCGTTCCATATTTCTTCTGTTGTAAAGCAGAGAACAGGTGCCAAAAGTCTTACGAGCGAATCGAGAATTATAAACATTGCGCTCTGTGCGCTTCTTCTTTCTTTGCTGTCGGCTTTTTGCGTGTATAATCTGTCTTTTATGATGTCAAGATAGAAGTTACTCATATCTACAACGCAGAAATGGTGAATTGCGTGCTGGAGCATATGGAATTCATATCCTCTGTACGATTCAAGCGATTTTTCGATAAGCTTGTTAAGCTTTAAGAGCGCCCATTTGTCAATTTCTGTCATTTCGCCGTATGAAACCATATCGGTATCGGGGTTGAAATCGTTGATGTTTCCTAAGATGTAACGTGCGGTATTTCTGATTTTTCTGTAGCTTTCGGAAAGCTGTTTTAAAATATCCTGACTGATTCTTACGTCTGTTTTGTAGTCTGACGAAACAACCCAGAGTCTTAAAATATCGGCACCGTATTTGTTGCATACTTCAATCGGGTCAATGCCGTTTCCGAGCGATTTCGACATTTTTTTGCCGTTTCCGTCAACAACCATACCGTGAGTGATAACTTCTTTGTAAGGAGCGCCGTTTCCGAGCGCAACACTTGTTAAAAGCGATGACTGGAACCAGCCTCTGTACTGGTCGTTTCCTTCAAGATATAAGTCGCACGGCGATTTTAATCCGTCACGCGCGTCCATAACGGCATAGTGGCTCGAACCCGAGTCAAACCAAACGTCCATAATGTCGTCTTCTTTTGTAAAGTGTGTGCAGCCGCATTTGGGGCATTTTGCACCTTCGCCGAGAATTTCGTCGGCAGTCATTTCATACCATGAGCTTGAGCCTTTTTTCGTAAACAAATCGGAAACAATTCTTATTGTTTCTTCGTTTACAAGATGCTCGCCGCATTCTTTGCAGTAGAATATCGGAATGGGAACTCCCCATTTTCTCTGACGGGAAATACACCAGTCGTTTCTTTCTTCAACCATTTTTGTGATTCTGTCTTCGCCCCATTTGGGAAGCCATGAAACGTTTTTAATTGCTTCAACTGCGGCTTTTTTAAATTTGTCAACAGACGCAAACCACTGTTCTGTCGCTCTGAAAACTATAGGGCTTGAACATCTCCAGCAGTGCGGATATTGGTGGATAATCGGCTCAACCGCAACGAGTGCGTTTTTGCTCTTTAATTCTTCCAAAATAGCGTCGTTTGCTTTTTCGTAGTAAAGACCTTCAAATTTTCCTGCGTCTTTTGTCATATATCCCTTTGAATCAACGGGAACAACAATCGGAATTTCCTTGTATTTCTGGCATACTATAAAGTCGTCGGCACCGTGTGCGGGCGCGGTGTGAACGCAGCCTGTACCGGCATCGAGCGTAACGTGGTCGCCGTTTATTACAAGAGATGTCTTATCCATAAACGGATGAGAGCATGTTACATATTCAAGGTCTGAGCCTTCAAATTCTTTAACAATTTCAAAGCTTTCGATTCCCGCAATTTTTGCAAATGCGTCTGAAAGCTCTTTTGCAACAACGTAGTATTCGCCGTTTGCGCTTATCATTGCATAGGTAAAGTTCGGATTTAAGCAGATAGCTTCGTTTGCCGGAAGAGTCCAGGTTGTGGTTGTCCAGATAACAAAGTAGATTTTGCTTTGGTCAAATCCGTCAAATTTGCCTTTTCCGTCTTTAAGCTGAAATTTTACGTAAATTGAATTTGTTTTGTCTTCGCCGTATTCTATTTCCGCTTCGGCAAGTGCGGTTTCGCATGAAGGACACCAGTAAACCGGTTTTAACCCTTTATATATAACGTCGTTTTCAATCATTTTTCCGAAAACTTCGATTTGCTTTCCTTCAAATTCGGGAAGAAGAGTAATATAAGGATTTTTGTAATCGCCGAGCGAACCCAAACGTTTAAACTGTTCTTTTTGGGTGTTAATGTATTTCATGGCAAAATCCTTGCAGATTTTACGGAATTCAACGGGATTTACTTCGTCCTTGTTGATTTTAAGCTTTTTAATCGCCTGAATTTCAATCGGCAGACCGTGCGTGTCCCAGCCGGGAACGTAAGGCGCTTTGTAGCCGTCCATGTTTTTAAAACGAACGATAATGTCTTTTAAAATTTTATTTAAGGCATGTCCCAAGTGAATGTTTCCGTTAGCAAACGGAGGACCGTCATGAAGATGATACTCTTTTTTGCCTTCGTTTTTTTCCATAAGCTTGTAATACAAGCCTTCCTCGTCCCACTTTTTAACCATTTCGGGTTCTTTCTGCATAAGATTTGCCCTCATGGAAAAATCGGTTTTCGGAAGATTAAGTGTTTTGCCGTAATCCATTTCCACAGTTATTTACAACTCCTTATCTGTAAAATCTGTATAAATCCCAAACGGGTGTTTTATACGTATATTTTCAGTGTAATATTTATTCTGCCCTTTCTTGTAAACAAATTGTCGGTTTTTAAAACGGTTTTTCCAAACCCTTTAACCGAAATTATGTCGCCGTCTTTTACTGCTTTTGAAACGTTTGTTTCGCACAGGTAATTAAGATTTACAATGCCTTTTTTTATAAAATCGGCGCTTTGTGTTCTTGATTTTTTTGTAAATGATGAAACAACCGCATCAAGACGGAGCGAAGAAACGGTAAAATTTACTTCTTTAAATTGTTTTTTAAAATTATAACAGGTTTTTTCGCATTTTTCAACAAAAATATTTGAATGTGCGATTTTTTTGAAATTATATATCAAAAATTCGGAAATATCATCGGTGCACATCAAATATGCGCATGTGTCGGATATTATGATATCCCCTGTTTTTTCCCTTTTTATTCCGAGCGACAAAACCGAGCCCAAATAATCGCGGTGCGAAAAAACTTTTTTGTCTTTTGTGTATATTTTAAGCGCGTCTATCGGATAATCGCTTATTATGTCGGATTCGATTTTATAAAAAGGAGAGAAAGACATAATCTTCCTCTCAGCTTCATCGTATCCGCCGTAAAATCCGACATTTTCTTCACCCGAAAACGCTTTTTGCGCCTTAACAATCATTGCAGGCGTCAAAAAGGGGGTAAAGGTTTGTATATTTTTATTGCCGCATCTTTCAAACAAATCATACATTCTTGAGAATTCAAGTTTTTCTTCATCGTTTTCGGCAAAATCAAGCAAATATTTTTTGTTCATACAAAAATCTTTCTTTTTAAAATAATTTTATTATTCGCCGCCGAAAACGCCGTGAATTTTAAGCTCATCCGAAAAGTCGCCCATAATTCCGACATTGTACGGAGCAAGAAGAAGTATTCCGTTTGAAATTTTCTGCATACTTCCGCCGAGGGCATAAACCGCACCGCTTAAAAAGTTAACGATTTTGCCTGCCGACTCTCTGTCTATTTTTTCAAGGTTAACAACAACCGGTTTTTTCGATTTTAAATGGTCTGCAATTTCCTGAGCGTCTGCATATGAAGTCGGCTGAATAACAACAACCTTAAGCTGAGTTGTTGTGTGAATGTTTACAACCTTGCTTCTTCTTGAGTTTGACGGACTGTATGAAACAGAATCGTCATCCTGTGCTGCTGCGGGCACTGCTTCGTCTATTTCGTTGTTGATGTCATCGTCTGAAAGCCCCAAAAATCCGGTAATCTTATTCATAAAATTTCCCATATCCAACACTCCCCATGTGTTTTATCTTTTGAACAGAGCACGTCCGACTCTTACAATGTTTGCACCTTCTTCAAGCGCAATTTCAAAATCGTTGCTCATTCCCATCGATAAATATTTCATATCAATATTATCATATTTTTTTTGCTTTATGTCAATATATATTTTGTACAAATTTTTAAAAATACGTCTTATTTCGTCTTTTTGCGCGTCAAGCGGCGCCATTGTCATAAATCCCGATATTAAAACAGAGTCAAAATTTTTCGCATCTTCCAAAAATGTGCATATTTCCTCGGGTTTTATTCCGAATTTGCTTTCCTCGCCCGAAACGTTAACTTCAATAAGCACTTTTTGCACTTTTCCGATTTTTTTTGCCTGTTTTGATATTTCCGACAAAAGCTTTATGCTTTCAACCGAGTGAATAAGCTCAACTTTGTCGATTATATATTTTACCTTGTTGGTCTGAAGATGCCCGATAAGATGCCATTTTACGTTTTCAACCTTATCGTATTTTTCCAAAAGCTCCTGCACTCTGTTTTCGCCGAGCGTTTTAATGCCCATATCGCGCGCTTTTATTAAAGTGTCTGCGTCAACGGTTTTTGAAACGCCCAAAATTAAGACGTCGCTAAAATCTCTGCCGCTTTTTTCGCATGCTTTTTTTGCACGGCTTAAAATATCTTCGTAGTTTTCTTTAATGCCCAACAAAATCACCTTCCGCAAAAATTTGCATATCCGATGCGCAAAATAAAACTGTGCATCTTTTTTTACGGCAAAATCATTTTACCGTTTTGCCGTTATAAAGATTTCTTCCCGAAGTAACAACCTCGTCATAAAGAAGAAGTCCGTTTGACAAAAGGTTGTCCTCTTTTACAATAACGTTTTCGCCGTCGCTGTATAAAACTTCAATTTCAATAAACTTAAGCGATTTGCCTTTTACTGCATACACGCCTTTTTTGCCGTTTACTTCTCTTACGGCGCTTACGGGAACTTTAAGTCCCGAATAAATATTTTTAATAAGCGAAATGTCGGTTTTTCTTAGCGGCGTAATATCATCGCTGTAGTTTAGCGATGTTACCGTTATAATATTTTTCCCGCCTTTCGGCTCGGAAATGTGCGTTACGGTTCCCTCAAACGTTTTGTTTATTGAATCAAACCTTAAATAAACCATTTCGCCTTCTTCAAAGTTTTTTGCACGTTTTGTATCGGTTTCTATTGCCGTGTACCACTGATAATTGTCAATAATTTTGCAGCCCGTTATCGGGCGCTTTTTCTCATTGTAAACGGATTCAAAATCCGAAACGGTCATTTTTTCTATACTGTTTGCGGTAAGTATTTCTTCGTAACCGTCCATACTCGACGAAAAAATTCCCGACGATGAAGAATAAAGCTCCGTTTTTAAGTTTGCAAGCGATTTTTCGTATTGCTCCTTTTGTGCCTTAAGCGAGATAAGCTCTTTTGAAAGCTTGTCATCGGACGCCATTTTGCCGCTTTTTTGAAGCTCCACTTCCATTTTGGACTTTACTTCCGAAAGACTTCTTGCGTCGCTTTTGTTTTTTGCATTTATAAATTCTTTGACATAGCCGTTTATTTTCGATTCTGTTTTCGACTTGTCGCCTTCAAAGGTGTCGGACGACGAAACGGAATTTTCAATCTGATTGATTCTGTCGGTTATGTTTGCAAGCTTTTGCGCCGTAAGTTTTGCACTTTCGTCTTCGTTGTTTTTGTAAATTGCCGCAACGTTTTTAAAACGCTTGACGTACTCTCCGTCGGCAACGTGCGTCTGCAAAACGCCGTCCATCATGGTTGACGCTTCGCCCGCATCGCTTCTTACAATGCTTTCGTTTCTTATAACTATCGCCTTGTGCTTTGTAATATCCTCCGCCCTGCCCGAAACAACCGTTTGAGTGTTCAGCGACGGTGTAAGTATTTTATACATTGCAATAATTATAAAGAATACAAACAGTAAAATAAAGACAATTTTCTTATTTTTCAAAACAATTCAAACCTTTCAGCCGTCAAGCTCTACCGATTTTCTGGGTACTATTGTCGATACCGCATGTTTAAAAACAAGCTGTTCTTTTCCTTCGGCTTCAAGCATTATTGTGTAACTGTCAAAGCTTTTTACAATTCCCTTAAACTGAAATCCGTTTGTTAAGAAAACCGTAACTTCAACTTTTTCTTTTCTTACCGCATTTAAAAATACGTCCTGCAAATTCTGAACTTTGCCCATTTTAATGCCCCCTTAAATTTATATTAATTTTGTTTTTTGCGATTTTTAATTGTGTTTCCGGCAAATTTTTTGCCGAAAATGTTTTGATTTTTATAAGGTTTTTCTTAAAAAATTTTTGCTGAATATCGTGAAAATTTAATTGTGAAGTTTTTATTGTGAAATTTCTTTTTGCACAAACTTTAAAATATCTTCTTTTGTGCATTTGTCCATATCAAACCAGGTAAGATTTTCGCTTTTTTTAAACCATGTAAGCTGCCTTTTTGCATATCTGCGGCTTTCGCGCTTTAAAATGCTCACGGTTTCGTCATACGTTGCAAGTCCCTTAAGATAATAAATAATCTCCTTGCATCCGATTGCCGAATATGCCGTTTCACTCAGTTTCTTTTTTCCATTATACAACAATTTAACCTCGTTAACAAGACCGTTTTTAAGCATTTGGTCAACACGCATATCAATTCTTTCGTAAAGTTTTTGCCTGTCGCGCGTAAGACAGATTTTAACCGAGTCGTATTTAGGCTTTGTCTTTTTTTTCTCCGCGTTGTTTTCCGTCTGCGATTTGCCCGTTATTTCATAAATTTCAAGCGCTCTTATAACCCTTTTAACGTTGTTAAAATGTATGGTTTCATAGCTTTTTGGGTCAATATCCTTTAAAAGAGAGTGAAGATATTCGTTTCCTTTTTCAAGTGCGATTTTTTCGTATTTTTCCCTGATTTTTCCGTCGGATTTAATTTTTCCGAAGCTGTACTCGCCCAAAAGCGAATCTACATAAAGCCCCGTTCCGCCTACAATAACGGGGAGTTTTCCTCTTTGCAAAATGTCATCGATGCACTTTGTTGCTTCTTTTGCAAATTTGGCAGCACTGAAAGTTTCAAAAACGTCGGCAATGTCAATCATATGATGCGGCACGAGAGCCATTTCCTCTTTCGACGGCTTTGCCGTTAAAATGTCCATACCCCTGTAAATCTGCATTGAATCGGCGCTTACTATTTCGCCGCCGAGTTTTTGGGCAATTTCTATTGATGTTTCCGTTTTTCCGACTCCTGTCGGACCGACAATTACAATAACCTTCAAATACTTCACTTCCGTTAAACCGTTTTTGTCTTAATTGTTAATGTAATAATTGTTAAAAACTTAAATTTTAATACTTAAACTATTCTTTTAAAGTTTTTTTCAAGCTCTTTTTTCGTCATTTTTATTTCAATCGGGCGTCCGTGCGGACATGTGTTTATTGCGTCAAGACCTTCAACCCTTTTAACCAGTTCTTCCATTTCCTCCATTGTAAGGGTTTGGTTTCCTTTAAGCGCTCTTTTGCAAGCCATTGTGTGGAGCGCCGCAAGCTCTGTATCGGTGTGAGTTTTCCCGTTTGTTTTCGATACGTTTTCTATAAGCTCCGTTAAAAGGTCTTTAAGGTTAATATCAATAAGCGTTTCGGGAACGCTTCTTATAATCACCACATTATTTCCGAATTCGTCAATGTCAAAGCCGATTTTTGCAAAGAAATCTTTGTTTTGAGAAAACGTTGCAAATTCAATCGGCGAAAGGTCGACAGTCATGGGAACGAGCATCATTTGCGAATATGTTTTTCCTTCTTTTAAATCTTTTAAAAATTCTTCAAAATAAAGCCTTTCGTGCGCGGCGTGCTGGTCAATTATTATCATTTCGCCGTTTTTTTCAACTATTATATATGTAGAAAAAATCTGACCGACAACTCTGAATGAAGCGTTTGCACGAACCGGTTCGTTTTCTTTTGCCGTGTTTTCCGAAAAACCGCTTTTTTCATCTGTGCTGCGGACAAAAGCGTCGTTTTCGGTGTTTTTCTGCGACAGATTGTCGTTAAACGACGGAGAAATTTCTTCGGCATTTTCGCTTTTTCCGAAAAAACTTTCTTTTGTGAAAAGATTTTCTTTTGTAAAAGGATTTTTCTTCTCAAAAACTTTTTCTTTTTCGGCAGTGGTTTCTTTTTCAAAAAAGCCTTCTTTTTCCAAAACACCTTCGCTTTTTGAAATATCTTCGGTTTTCAAAATATCTTCTTTTTCCGTAATATTTTCCGCTTTTGAGATGCTTTCTCTTTCGGAATTTGGTTCTTTGCCGAAAAAGCTTTCCTTTGTAAAAAATTTATCTTTTGTAAAAGGATCTTCTTTTGTAAAAGGCTCTTCTTTTGTGATAGGTTTTTGAAATTCGCTGCTGTCGCTTGTTTTTCCGCCGTCAGGTGTTTTGCCGCTTTCGTAGCTTGATGCGCCTTTTATATATGAATCTTTCAGTAAATTTATTTCTTCCTGCTTAACGTTTTTCGGATTTATAGCGTTTTTAAATTCCGCTTTTTTTACGGGATGCGAAAATTCCATTTCGGGAATGTGCTTTTTTTCGCCGAGTGCATTTTTGCATGCCCAGTAAACGGCGTCAAATATTTTTTTGTCATCTGAAAAACGAACTTCCATTTTTGTCGGATGAACGTTGACGTCGACAAACGCCGGATTAAGCGTTACATTGAGCACTGCAAAGGGGAACTGTCCCACCATAACAGTGTTTTTAAAAGCCTCCGAAAGGGCAGCCGACATTGTTTTGCTCAAAATATTTCTGCCGTTTATGTAAAACGTCTGGTAACTTCTGTTTTTCTTTGAAAGCGAAGAGTTTCCGATAAATCCTTCTATTTTTATATTATCATCACTGTAAGATACGGGAATTACGTTTTTTAAATAATCTTTCCCGTAAACGGAGAAAATACTGCTTTTAAGCTGACCGTCGCCCGGTGACGAAAGCGATTTTGTTGCACCGATATATTTTATCGAAACGCCCGGATTTCCGAGCACTGCCTTGTTTATAACGTCGGAAACATATCCCGTTTCGGTTGCGTCTTTTTTCAAAAACTTCATTCTTGCCGGGGTGTTGTAAAAAAGATTTCTTACTATTATGGTTGTACCGTCGCTGCAGCCCGCCTCGGATTCTTCCGTAACAGTTCCGCCTTCGATTGCAAGCATTTTTCCGAGCGGTGCGTTTTTTGTTTTTGTGTAAATTTCAACTTTTGCAACCGCACCGATGCTCGCAAGCGCCTCGCCTCTGAAACCCAAAGTGTATATTTTGGATAAATCCTCGCTTGTTTTTATTTTGCTTGTTGCGTGAGGCAAAAAAGCCGTGCGCACGTCATCGGCCTCTATTCCGTCGCCGTCATCCGTAACTCTTATGTAAGTCATTCCGCCGTGCTTTATTTCAACGGTGATGTTTTTTGCGTGTGCGTCAATGCTGTTTTCCAAAAGTTCTTTTACAACGGACGCAGGACGCTCAACCACCTCGCCGGCGGCAATCATATTTGCAATATTTACGTCAAGTACATTAATTTTCCCCATAAATTTCACAAATCCTCTTCTGTAATTTGTAAAGCGCGTTCATCGCTTCAATCGGTGTAAGAGTCGATATATCGGTATCTTTGATTTCTGTTATTATTTCATTAAATTTTCCGCTTGCGCCCATGTCGGAATTATTGCCCGTTTGCGCATAATTTTCTTTGCTTGTTTTTGTTAATTCTTCGCCGCTTTCAATCTTCGACAAAACCTCTTTTGCGCGGTATATAACCTCATCGGGAACACCTGCGATTTTTGCAACTTCTATACCGAAACTGTCGTCTGTTCCGCCTTTTACGATTTTTCGGAGGAACGTTATATCGTCGCCCTTCTTTTTTACGGCTATCGAATAGTTGTTAACGCCGTCAATTTCGTTTTCGAGTGCGATAAGCTCGTGATAATGCGTTGCAAAAAGCGATTTTGCACCGATTTTTTCCTTGTCGCTTAAGTATTCCACAACTGCCCACGCAATTGAAAGTCCGTCAAACGTGCTTGTTCCTCTTCCGATTTCGTCTAAAATAAGAAGACTTTTTTTCGTTGCGTTTTTTAAGATGTTTGCAACCTCGCACATTTCAAGCATAAATGTGCTCTGACCTGCGGCAAGGTCGTCGGAAGCGCCGACACGTGTGAAAATTCTGTCCACCGTTCCGATACGGCATTTTTTCGCCGGTACAAACGAGCCTATCTGTGCCATAAGCGCAATGATTGCCGTCTGTCGCATATAAGTTGATTTTCCCGCCATATTCGGACCTGTGATAATTGAAAATCTGTTTTTGTCCGTGTCAAGATATGTGTCGTTCGGCACAAAAAGACTGTCGGTGAGCGAAAGTTCAACAATCGGGTGTCTGCCGTCTTTTATGTCTATAATGTCGCTGTTATCCACAACGGGTTTTACGTATCCGTTTTGCGACGCAGCATTTGCAAATGAGCACAAAACATCAAGCGTTGCAATGAGCTTTGCCTGAACCTGAAGCTTTGAAATTTCGGCAAAAACCGCATTTCTGACGGCGGTAAAGTCGTTGTATTCCATAGCGTTTATGCGCTCCGTAGCACCCAAAACCGTGCTTTCGATTTCTTTTAATTCCTGTGTTATGTATCTTTCGCAGTTAACAAGAGTCTGCTTTCTTATGTAGTGCGGCGGAACCTTGTCAACGTTTGATTTTGAAACTTCAATGTAATAACCGAAAACCTTGTTGTAAGAAACTTTAAGATTTTTAATTCCCGTTTCTTCTTTTTCCCTGTTTTCGATTCCCGCAATAATCTGCGACGCATTTTTAACCGTTTCTCTTATTCTGTCAAGCTCTGCGTCAAAGCCGGGTCTTATCATACCGCCTTCTCTTACGGTAACCGGCGGCTCGTCCACAAATGCCGAAGATATAAGCTTTGCCGTATCTTCCATCGGGTCGCTGTTTTCGTAAATTCCCTTTATAATACTGCTTTTTAAGGGCGATATCGATTCAAAAACGGGGCCCAATCTGTCAAGACTGTTTTTAAGAGATACAAAATCTCTTGCGTTTGCGCTCTGGTAAACGATTTTTGAAATAATTCTTTCAATATCGGTAATTCCTTTTAAATATTCGCATATTTCGTCACGCAAAAGTGCGTCGTTTAAAAGCTCTTCCACGCCGTCAAGACGCATATTGATTTCTTTTTCGTCCAAAAGAGGCTGCTCAATCCACTTTTTCAAAAGTCTTGTTCCCATAGACGTTTTTGACTTGTCCAAAACGCCGAAAAGCGAGCCTTTTTTGCTTTTGTCGCGCATTGTTTCGGTGATTTCGAGATTTCTTCTTGACGCAAGGTCTATTTCCATATACTGATTTATTTCATAATATGTTACATACGCAATGTGCGTCATTGTTACCATTTGCGTGTCTTTTAAATATTTGAGTGCCGCACCGACAGATGATACCGCAAACTTTTTATCGCTTATATCTATAACACTTTTGCTTGCGCATCCGAATTTATCGTCAAGACGCTGACGGCACACGTTTATGTCAAACTCTTCCTGAGGGAAAAAGCTTAAATAAAAGTTAAATCTCTTTTTTAAGTTGTCAAAAAGCTTAATGTATTCTCTTCCGGCATCGTTTACAACTATTTCCGACGGCATAAAGCACGCAAGCGTGTTTATAAGCGTGTTTTCGGCAATATCGTTTTTTGCCTGTGTCGCAAACATTTCGCCCGTGGAAACATCGGTAAAGCAAACTCCGAAAAAGTCGTTTTCAAAATATACGCAGGCAAGAAAGTTGTTTGAACTGTCGTTTTCCATTACGTCAACCGACGCCGTTCCGGGTGTTACAACCCTTATTACTTCACGCTTAACAAGACCCTTTGCCAAAGCAGGGTCTTCCGTCTGCTCGCATATTGCAACCTTATATCCTTTTGCAATGAGCTTTGCAATATATCCCTGCGCACTGTGGAAAGGCACACCGCACATTGGCGCGCGGTCTTTTAAACCGCAGTTTTTCCCCGTAAGCGTAAGTTCAAGTTCTTTAGACGCAGTAAGAGCGTCGTCAAAAAACATTTCATAAAAATCGCCGAGTCTGTAAAAAAGTATGCAGTCTTTGTACTGCTCTTTTACCTCCAAATATTGGCGCATCATCGGCGTTACCGGCATTTGCTGCATTTTTATCCTCCTATTTGCAGCAGAAAATTAAATATAATATGCTCCTTCTGCTGCCCGGCCAAATAAAGTAAATCCGAATTTTTAAGACGGATTTTAATTTTTAGTGATGGCAGCCGCCTGCACATGATGAGCACGAACCGTTGCAGCCCTGGCTGTCTTTTCCCGTTACATAATATGACAAAATTCCGTTAATCTGTTCCATCATTGCAGCAAAATCCTGCTGAGCTTTTACATAAGCGGCAATTTTGTCGTTTGCCATAATCTTGTTAAAGGCAAGCTGCGCTTCTTTTTTTAGATTTTCAAATTCTTCCTTTGAAAGGTCGGGATTTACCGCTTTGTCGTTAAGCGACTGTCTTGTGTTGTGGTATTCCATCATAAGTTCAACCGCTTCTTTGTCGTCAAGCTGAGCGGTTTCCGTTTCTTTAAATGTCTTAAATTCATCGCTTTCTGCGATCATTACTCCGAGTTCTTTTGCTTTTTCAAAAATATCCATTTTGTTTCTCCTTTTGTTTATATAAATTTTATTTTTAAACTTTTTTATATAAGTTCGCCCGTAAGCGACCATGTCTGCGCTTTTGTTATTTTTACTTTGACAATTTCACCGATGAGATTTTTTCCGCCTTTAAAATTGACGATTTTTCCGCCGTCGGTTCTTCCCGTTAAAAACGCACTGTCGGTTTTGCTTTCGCCTTCAACGAGTATTTCGTATTCGCCGCCGTCATACAATGCATTTTTCTCGGCGCTTATTTTGTTTTGAACCTCTAAAAGCAGATTGAAATTTTTCTTTTTCTCTTCGGGCGATAAAACGTCCTCCATCGTTGCGGCGGGCGTTCCTGCTCTTTTTGAGTAAATAAACGAAAACACACTGTCATATCTTACTTCTTTTAAAACGTCGATTGTATGCATGAAATCTTCGTTTGTTTCGCCCGGAAAGCCGACAATAATGTCTGTTGTAAGCGTAATGCCCGGAACTTTTTCTTTTACTTTTTTTATTTTTTCAAGATAATCTTCTTTTGTGTATTTTCTGTTCATCTTTGAAAGTATGCGGTTGCTGCCGCACTGAATCGGAAGATGAAGCTGTTTGCAAACTTTTTTGTTTGACGCAATTTCGTCTATGAGCGCGTCCGAAAGGTCTTTCGGGTGGCTTGTCATAAAACGTATTCTTTCAATTCCGTCAACTTTTGAAACTTCTTTTAAAAGCATCGGGAAATCAATGTAGCCTTCAATGTCGTGGCCGTATGAGTTTACGTTTTGACCGAGAAGCGTAATTTCTTTTACGCCGTCGTCTGCAAGGCTCTTTACCTCGTTTATTATGTCTTCTTTAAGACGGCTGCGCTCTCTTCCTCTTACGTATGGAACAATGCAGTATGTGCAAAAATTGTTGCAGCCGTACATTACC
>CABUQL010000005.1 GCA_902493665.1 uncultured Eubacteriales bacterium | reverse complement strand
CGCAATTGCCGAAACGGACGAAAGCATAGACGACGGAACGAGAAAAACAATTCCTATAATTTTTTCGACAATTCCAACTGCTGCGGCGTCGTTTAAACCGCGCATGTTTGCAATAATCGTTATGACAATAAAAGCAATCTGAATAAATCCGTCCTGAAGGGCAACGGGAACACCGATATTTAAAATCTTTCCCGTAATTCTCTTTGCAGGCTTAAAATCGCTTTTTTTTAGGTTAATTCCGGTGTCTTTTTTCAGTATAAAAATAAGCGATACAATAACGCTTATTGTCTGAGAAAGCGTTGTTCCGAGCGCCGCACCGGCGGGACCCATATTGAAAAATCCCATAAAAATGTAATCAAGCACAATGTTTGCAAAACACGAAATTGCAATAAAATACATCGGGCTTTTTGAATCGCCCATTCCTCTTAAAATTGAGCTTATGATGTTGTAAGAAGTGATAAACGGTATTCCGGCAAAGCATATGGCAAGATAGTTTACGGTGCCGTTTATTGCTTCTTTAGGTGTGGACATAATGTTTACTATCGGTTTTACAAAAAACAAAAGAACGGCGGCAGCAATGATTGAAACCGTCAGAAAAAGAGTCACCGTGTTTCCAGTAAAAAGCGCGGCAATTTTTTTGTCGTTTGCGCCTATACTTTGGCTTATTGTTACGGTTGTTCCCATAGCAAGACCGACAATCATAACGGTTATCATATGCATAACCTGTCCGCCGATTGATACAGACGTTATATCCGCAACACTTCCGAATTGCCCGATTATAAAAAGGTCAGCCATTGAGTAAAGTGTTTGCAGAAAACAAGATAAAAAATATGGGAGCGAAAAATATAAAATGTTTTTAAAAACGCTTCCCTCGGTAAGATTTCTTTCCATATTTTAATTTCCTTCCAAAGATGAGATGTGCTTTTTTATAAAAGCAAATATGCTTGTTTTCATATGGATATTATATTCCAAAGCAAGGTTATTGTCAAATTTTATACAATTAAATTTTATGCCGCTTTTTGCTTTCATAACAATTCTTGCATGGGCTTATTACGGCGAAAAAGCAACGGAATTTTGTTTCCGGTGGCTTGGCGATAAAGGCAAAAAGGCTGCAGTTACAGTATTTAAAATAATAACATAGCTCTTATAGTTGCAGCGGCTGCTATTCACAGTGACCTTATTTGGGCGCTTGACGATACGTTTAACTGACTTATGGCGCTCCCCAACCTTGTGGCAGTTGTGCTCTTGAGCGGTCAGACAGTAAAAATAACCAAAAACTATTACGACAGAAAAAAGGCAAAGATGTTGAACCTATGATTTCGGCTTATCCCGAACAGAACAAGCAATTTATTGAGGATTTAAAACATCTGAAGAAATAATCACATTACAAAAAGCAATAAAAAAGGAAACTGTTTTCAGTTTCCTTTTTGTGTTTTGCAAAGACTTTTTTGCCGCATTTTAACATTTTTCTTGCAAACGTTTAATTATTGTTATATTATTGAATTAGACAATGTAAAAAACAAAAGTTTTTCTAAATATAAGACGGGAGTTTAAAACAGGGGGTGATGCAGTTGTACCAAAAAATAAAAGAAACTGCCATGCGTTTTTTCTCAAAAAAAATCGATTTCCGTATAAGGCTTTTTAATGTGCTTGCGCTTGCAGGAGTCGGAATAAGTGCCGCAACATTTATACTTAATATTGTTACAGGAATGATTACAAGTGCGGTTTTAAGTGCATTTCTTACCGTGCTTTCCGCAGGACTTTTAATATATACATACAAAACAGGAAAATATCAGGTAGGATATATAGTTACCATTGTTACAATATTTATGATTTTTTTCCCGTTGTTGTTCTTTTCGTCGGGCGGATACAAAAGCGGTATGCCGTCGATGTTTATATTTGCGGTGCTTTTTACCGTGCTTATGCTTGAAGGAAAAAAGGCTCTTTTGGTGTCGGGGGCAGAGATTGCAGAATACATAGCCGTTTGCGCAATCGGATATTTTCATCCGAATCTTGTCACGTGGTTTGATACCGATGCCCAGATGCTTGCGGATATTTTGGTTACAACCTCGGCAGTGAGCATATCATGCGGTATTGTTTTGTTTCTTCATCTTCGTGAATATGAATCCCAAAGAAAAAAACTTGCCGAACAAAACGAGCAGTTAAGACGTCACGATGAGGCAAAATCAGTATTTTTAACAACCGTTGCACACGAAATTAAAAATCCTTTAAACGCAATTAATCTCCATGCACGCGATACGTTTGAACTGCTCGGCGAAAAAGATTTTGAAGTTGAAACAATGAAGGAAAATCAAAAAACTATTGAAAAAATGGTTGTAAGAATTGACAGAATAGTTGTTGAGCTTATGGATACGGTCGCAATTGAGCAGGGACGTCTTGCGCTTGACCTTTCATCCGTAAAGCTGTCTTTGCTTTTAAAAGAAGCGGCTCAAACGTGTTTCGGAAAAAATCATACGAACGAAAACAAGCTAGTTTTTGATGTTGATGAAACACTTGAGCCGATCCGTGCGGATTATGCAAGAATTGTACAGGTGATAACAAACCTTATTTCAAACAGTATGCAGCACACAAAAAACGGCGCTATTACAATTTCGCTGAAGCGTATGGGTAAAAATCAGCTTGTTTCGGTTTCCGATAACGGAGAGGGAATGCGTGAGGAGATAAAAAATAAGGCTTTTGAGGGATATGTTTCGGTGAGCAAAGAATACTGGAGACACGGAATAGGTCTTTTTGTCTGCCGCCAGATAGTTGAGGCGCACGGCGGAAGGATATGGATTGAAAGCGAAATCGGTCAGGGAACAAAAGTTTCTTTTACACTTCCGGGAGATGAGGAAAAATAATGGACACACAAAAACCAACGGTACTTATTGTCGAAGATGAAAAAGAAGTTCTTGATATAAATGCGCGAATGATGAAACGTCACGGATATAATGTAATTACATCGTGCTCGGCAGGCGAAAGTTATGAAATCTTGTCAAAGACAACGCCCGATATGCTTATTTTGGACATAATGCTTCCCGACGGGAGCGGATACGATATATGCGAAAAATTCCGCAATATAAGTGATAATCCTGTTATGTTTTTAAGCGGAAAAAATGAAATCGGCGATAAAGTTAAGGGTCTTGAGCACGGCGGCGATTATTATCTTACAAAGCCGTATAGTTTTGACGAGCTTCTTGCAGTTGCAAAGCGCCTTTTAAAACGTCATTTTAAAACAAATGAAAAATACAAACAGTCGGATTTTATAAAAAAAGGTTCAATAACATTGCAGCTTTCAAAAAACAAGGCATATGTAAACGGCAAAGACACAAATCTTACCGTAAAGGAATTTGCGCTTCTTCTTTTGCTTATAAAAAATGAAAATACAATTCTTTCTCCGCAAAAATTGTATGAGGCGGTGTGGGGCGCACCTTCTGCAGACGACACACGCACAATACGGTTTCATATCGGTAACTTAAAAAAGAAAATAAATACCGAAAATGCAAGTGATTACGACATTGTTTCCGTTTACGGAAAAGGATATCTTTTTACAACAAATTAGGTGCATGGCACTGTTTTATAAGGTCACAGAAAGTTATGAAAAAACAAACTGTTTTTTCATAACTTTTTTTATGCAAAAATATAACTTTTCTAATTGTGAGTTTTTCCTAACAATTTAAAAGCCTCCATTTTTTCTGATATAATTTGTATATAGATGGAGAATTATTGCTTTAAGCTTTAAGTGTCTTGGGGAGGTGTTGTTTTGGGAGTGTTAATTGTCGGTTATGATGCCGAACTTACCGCGCTGACGGGAAAAATTCTTGAAAGAAGCGGTTATGATACAACATGCTGTTTATCGGATATTTCAAAAATCTTATCATTTATTGAAAGTAAAAGCATAAAACTTGTTATTGCAGAACTTGAAAGCGATGAAAACGAAAGAATAAAGTTTTGCAAAACAATAAAAAGTGTAAACAATCCGCCGAAACTTATTTTAATCGGGCAGAGCAGCGAAGAAGAAATTCAGATGCTCAACGCAGGGGCGGATGATTTTATAAAAAAGCCGTACAAAACGGCAGTATTTCTTGCACGGATATCCGCACTGATGCGGCAGTGTAAAAGTGTTTTGTAAGTATTTAAAAGGAGGACTGGCAGTATGAAAAAAAGGTTTGCGGCATTTAGTGTTGTTTTATGTATGCTTGTAAACTTAGCTCTCGGCACGGTGTCGGGTGCGGACGGAAACGAAAATGCATACGGACATCAGATAACATATAAACCCGTAACGCAGCTTTACACGGGCGGCGAGCCGGTAAGGTTTTTTGATTCGGGAATAACAGGCTGGGGTTTGCTTAGCGACAATATTACAAGAAGCGAGGATAAATCCGTAAAGTGGCTTGATGAAAACGGCTATTTGCTCAATCATTTCGGACGTTATTTCAGCGGTGCAGATATTAAAAGCTGCTTTAACTCAAAAGGCGAATGGCTTACTAAGATTAAAGGTCCCACGAATGTCAGAAGATGGGACGCAAATATTAGTTTTAAAGCACTTACTGAAAAAGATGGCAGAGAAAACGGAAATATTTCAAATATGTATAAAAAGGGAGATTTGCAGTACTTTTTCTCATGGAAGGTTAAAACCGTTCAGACAAGGTGGGGATTAACCGGAAAAAGCAATGATACCGGCGATACATATGCCCTGGAGGAATGGGTAAACTCAAACGGCGGCGGCTGGAAAAAGTATAACACAATAGGCGACGGTCCTAACCTCGGCTATTTTTCGGCATGGAAAAGCGCAGACAAACTTAATCTTATTTCATTTACGGCAAAAAGCGACAAGGACGCACAGGTCGACTCGTATATGTCGGGCGCAATGCTTGTCGGAAGAGATATTAAAGGCCCTAAGATTAATTCTGTTACTGTAACTGCCGACGCAGAAGGGAAAAACGTACTTGAAAACGGAACGGTTACGCTTGAAAATATCAATAAGCTAAGTAACCGCACCGTGTATTTTCAGGTTGAGTGGGATGAACCTGTTGAATTTAAAAATCTTTCTTTAAAAGATATAGGAAATATTTCTTTAAAAGTTGATACAACAGGCATTGACGGCACAAGCGGAATAATTGCCGAAGCTCCGTTTTTAAAATTTGCTCCGTCAAAAAAAGACGGCAAGCCCGTTATGGTGTTTGAATATAAAATTGCAGACCCGTATACTGATTCTTCATCGGTAACACAGGAAAGGGGATATTTTTATAAATTCAGCAAGGTAACCGTTTCGGAAAATCAAAACGAAACGTTGTGGAATAACATTTACGATATTTCGGGAAATAAATTTGCATCGGATGAAAATGCAAATCAACCGCCGGAAAAAGTGATTTGCTCGGTAGGCGGTTTGTCGCGCATAGATTTAATGCCTTTCGGTATTAAAAACATAAGAGTAACAAAAATTCCCGATGACGCAGGAGCATTTGTAAGAAACGGCGATTTGCTTTCAATAAGTTTAGAACTTAACAAGCCTGTAAACAAATATCCGTCATATGAGGCGCTTCCGAGTGTTGCTTTAAATGTTTTGGACCCTGACGGAAATGACGTTGTACTAAAACCCGATAATAATGATCTCAGAAAAAAATATTATTCATCATACAGCGGAATGTGGAAAGAATATGATTATTTTTGGGTTAACGGCAAGCGGGTTAAAACCGCTCAGCTTTCAAACGACGGTATGTCGCTTTTGTATTATGTTCAGCTTCATGAAGGATATAAAATCAAAAACGGCACATCAATAAAAGTTACGTCGCTTTTATCAAACGGCGAAAACATTAAAGACGAATCGGGATATTCGTTTATGGATTATGCTTTAAGCAGTGACGGAAAACTTTTGCCCGAAAATATCCCGTCGGGTGCAAAAAGCAAGATTTCATCTTATGCGGTGTCGCCCGACAAGCAATACAAGGTAGATTATGAATCACCCGTAATTGATATATCACTGTCGGACGAAGGCGGCGGCATAATTATGATGACTGCCGTAATCGACGACATTTCACTTGAAGGCTGCGACACATCTTTTGCGGTTAAAGCAAACGGAAAGTCTGAAAAAAGCAAAGGATTAAGCTATCAGGCTTCATCTTCAAAAAGCTATGACGCATCAAACTGGGTAAAGGGAGAATCGGAGATTTTAAGTGCATCGTTCGGCGCTCCGATTATTAATGAAAACCGAAAAGGTATATCTTACGGATTTATCAAACTCCCCGACAAGAGCGAAGTCGATGAGATAGATGTCAGCATTGCCGTTTCGGACGAGGCGGGTAACAACGCATCTGTTCAAAAAACGTTTTCGGCTCCTGATTTTAGCGGTTTTGATACGCTTGCTCCGACAGTTAATTTGTCCGTAAAGGACGAAATCATAGACGTTGAAATTTCCGACATTGATGACGAAGTTACATATGAATACGGATTTTCCGAGGACGAAAATGCCGAGCCTTTATCATTTGATTTAGGCTTAGGAAAAACAGGCACAATAGATGCTCCGAGCCTTCCGGAAGGAAATGAAATTCACACAAGAGTGCTTTGGATTAAAGCAAAAGATTCGCACGGCAACGAAAGCGGTTTTGCAAAGCTTCCGGTTAAGTATGACAGAACATACACCGAAATTAAATGGAAGGCAGATACCGAAAAACAGTATTTCACAGGCGAATACCCTATGGTGGAATACACGGTTGCAAACGCAGTATCTTATTGGTACGTGTGGGCAGAAAAGCCTGCAAACGTTTCGGATACGGCGTCTTACATATCAGAAAAGTATCTTGACGATATGAAACAGAGAGCCAAAGATTTATATTCGGTATATGAAATTGACGAAACAGAAGAAAATCTTCCGATAAGAGTTACAGAACTTGACCCCGATACGGCACGGGTTGCTTCTGTTAACCCGAAAGATGAAAGTTACGGGGAAAATATCAGTTTAAGTGAAACATCGCGCCCTGTTATGCTTATAATCGGCGCTGATAAAAAAGACGGCGGCACACTTATTAAAACCATTGAGTTTAACACAATGTACGGTGCTCCTAAGGTGAGTGTGCGCCAAAGCCGTTTTTCAACAAACAACAGTTTTGGAAAAAGAGTTGACTATACAAGAAACGGCAAGAATGCATCTTTGCTTTGGGCGGACGATGATATTTCTTATCCGCTAAATACACCTTTGCTTTACGGTGTTGCACAGGCTGAGTTTTATCTTGAAGAAGACCCCATAACAAACCTTGAGCGTGTTGATTTGGAAAACAGTTTTATAACGTTTGAAAGGGTTGTGTATGACGGAGATGATGCTTCCGGACAAGAAACTAAACGAGAAGTTATAGGCGAATGGAAAATGTCCGAAACGGGACTCGGAAATACTTCGCAAAGCATACGCAGTGCAGTTTTGGATATAGATCCGAAAACTATTGATACACAGTATTGCGAATTTGACGAAGAAGGAAATCCGTTGTCTGTCAGATATGAATTTGTAAGCAATTTCAGCTATATCGGAAATGTTGCATCTAAAAAAACACCCGTAACGTATTTTGCGTTCAATAATACTCCGAGCGGACTTATTGAAGGCGCAATACGCGGCAATTGGGGATTTTATGCAAACAGTTTTGACAGATACGAAAAAACAAATATAGAAGCGGTGCTTGATAAAAACGGAAACGATGTTACAAAAAATATCCCTGTTTATACGTTTTCAACATATGACGATCAAAAAATTTATATCCGCTTTACAACGCCCGGAGGCGGAAGCAGTCTTGTTTATTACAGGGCGCCTCTGCAAAATACGGTTGATGAGTCAAACACTGCAAAGCTTGCGGTAAGAATAGGAACAAGTTACGACAATCTTTCTGATTATCTTGTGCTTAATGCCGATTCGTATCAGGTTTTGTCCGAACCGTACTTTTTGGGTGATGAATTTTCGGGTGCAGGCGATGAATTTTGCGAAAAAACACTGTATTACAGATTTGAAAATCCCGAAAGCGGAGAGGTTTCGCCGATTTATGTATTAAAGGTTCGAAGAGATAATTTTGAACCCGTAATTGATGTTTCCGTTTCAGAAACAGAACGGAAAACAAACGAGGTTCGTGTTAAGCTCAACGGTGTTTATGATACGCAGACCGCTCCCGACGGAACAACCGTTATCGATACGCCCGAAACTGTTTTGCAGCAGGAGATGATAGAATATTACGGCGGGTTTGGACTTATATCATGGAGAATTGCAACAGAAAATGACGACCTTGAAAGTATTGACGAAAAAGATATTGATATGCGTGAAATCGACTACGATTGGGAAACAGGCAAGTCGACGTATGCGTATTACATAAGGGTTTTCCCCGATGAAAACGGAATTTATCATTTTACAAGCAATGGATATTTTATGGCAACGGCAAGAGATTATGCGGGAAAATCAAACAGATCTTTCTTAATTAACGGTAAAAAAGTTGATATTCCCGACGGAGCGGACTATGCTTATTATGAAATAAATAATGTTGACAACGTGCCTCCGAAGTTTGAAAGAGAACCCGGGTTTTCGGAAAATGAATTAAGCGGAAGCTTTAAGGTCAGCGCCAAAGCCGATAACACGGTTAAAAATGTATACTTTAAATTTGACAAAGAATACTCAAAAATGCTCTCCGATTCAAACAGTACAGATGTCGTTAAATACGACATTAAAAACGTACCCGGTGCATATTCGGCATCGTTTGATGAGGAAAGCGGAGAAATTAATGCCGAAATTTATGTTAAGCATTTTGAAAACACACCGCTTTTGAAAGCAACGCTCATAATTGAGGACGGCTCGGGCAACACGGCAGAGTATGAGTATGATTTTGAATCGGGAATTTACGGTAAAAATGCGGAAATTACAAACACCAAAAACGAAAACGGATGTCCCGTTTACACTTACGGTGAAGCTCTTAATTTCAGCGTTCCCGTAAAGGTTTACGACGCAGCCGGTTTTGCTTTGTCGCACGAAAACCTCCCTATATACAGTGACGGAATAACACAGGTTGAATACACGGATTTATTCGGCGATACAAAAACCGAAAATGTGTATGCCGACATTTTCGGTGCGGCATTTGGTCACGATTTGATATTTACGTGTGACGGGAAAGAAATAACACCGCAAACGTATGTGTCCGGCGATGTTACTGTTAAAATCGATACAGGAAAAACAAAAAATCTTATTGTCGATACAGGCAAATCGGAATTTACGTTTAATGAAAACGGAGTGCTTAATTATTCGCTTACAAATACGGAACTTTCAAAGACTAAAAAATTCAGTTTCCCGATTGTAAATATCGACAAAACCGCACCCGAGGCAATTGTAAACTTAAGCATCGAAAGCGAAACGGATATCGAAACAAACGAAAAGCATATTTACTCTTTAACATATACGGTTGAGGGATTCAGCGAAGATAACGTAAGTTTAATACCGCCAGATGACGGCGCGGCGATATGCAGTGTTACATTTGACATCGGCTCGGAAAACAAAAAGCATACATTCCGTTTCCGCGATGCGGCGGGAAATGAAGGCTCGTATACGGCAGATGCTTCAGATGTGTTGTTTGCCGAAAGAAAAGATAACACAATTACGGACTACAGACTCACTTATTTATCGGGCGACAGCAACGGTTTTAAAACACTCGGAGAATTCAGCTTAGGCGATAAAACGGATGTCGGATTAATAAACAGCGCCGTATCCGTAAAAGTTCAGGCGCTTAATAAAAACGGCGAGAATGTACCGTTTGAACTTTTGCAAAACGGTGATTTGCCGAGCGGAAGCAAGGTGTACGAAAAAGAAAAGCTTGTTATGTTCACGTCTGAAAGCGGTGAGGACAGAAAAGTCAATCTCACACTTAAAAGCAGCAAAAATTCAATGGATATATCCGTTATTCTTCCGTCGGACACAATTGATTTAACCGCTCCTTCGGGCAGTGTTTATTATGTTCCCGAAAAAGAAAACATAAAAGCATATCTTGTTACATCGGATACCGATTTGGAAGATATATATGTAATCGGAACAACAAACGACGGGAAGGCATTTGAACTTAAAAAAGACGAAACGGGATATTACACCGAGTTTTCGCAAAACGGTGTCGGGAAATTTGTTATGACCGACAAAGCGGGAAATGCCGGAACGGTTGCAATTGCGGTGCTTACAATCGACAAAGAACCGCCGAAAATTATAAACGAAGGCTGGCAGAGCGTTGTTGACGCAAAAACGGCGGAGGAAATAGAAAATCTTTTAAAAACTCCCACAAACAGTTCGATTAAGCTTTTTATAACATTTAACGAGCAGCTTAGAGGCGCCGATGTTAAAGCGTATAAAACGAGCGACGAAACACAGGAGCTTCTTCCGACGGACGAATATGTAACCGCAGCTGCAAGCGGAAGCAATCTTACGCTTGAGTTTAAGAAAAACTGCCGGGCAAAGCTTACGGTTTATGATTTAAGAGGAAATGCACTTACAATTTGGCGTCCCGAGGACGGCCCGATTACTGTAATTGACAGGGATATTCCGAAACTTAAAAGCGGATATCCGAAAACAACTTTTGAAAAGGATAAAAACATTGCAACAATCGAGTATGTTTTTGAAGATGATGAAAAAGTTATGCTTTTGCAAAACCACGAGGACGGATACAAAAACAAACACACCGTAACCGTTTCAAAAAACGGACTTCAGACATTTAATTTTGCGGATATGGCAGGAAATGTTTTCAGCGATTATCCTGTTATAACAAATATAGACGAACTTGCACCGAGTATTAAAATGAGCGTTGATTATGTCGGCGAAGGTAATGTGCTTTCGGGAAACGACAGTTACAAGTCGGGAAACGTATACACAAGCAAAAACGTGCGTATTCTTTTAAATGTTTCGGATGAAACCGCTGATGAAATTTCGGTTAAGGCAAAAACAAAATCCGGCGTTTTTATTCCCGTAAACAAAGAAAGTGTTGTTTTAAACGAAAAAACCTACAACTATAATGTGATTGTTACACAAAACGGTGCTTATATGATTATTGCGTCGGATAAGTGGGGACATGAAAATATTGTTGAAACAAGCGTGTCCGTTATTGATAAAACGGCGCCGTCAATAAAATTTGAAAATTCAAGCATAGTTGTAAAAACAGATACGGACAAAAATGAAGTTGTAAACAAAATCTTGGAAAACGTTACGGCAGAAGATAATATGTCGGGTGCAAATTCACCTTTGGGCGATAAGTTCGCAGATGTAGATGACGGTGTGAAAATAAGCGTTAATGCAGATGATGTAAACCTTTCAAAAGAAGGAAAATACACCGCAAAAATCACCGCATCCGACCGCCTCGGAAATACTTCGGAAAAAGATTTTACGGTTATTGTCAAAAAAGATTTATACAAATTTAACATAAACGGCAAAGACGTTTATGCAAATGATGTGTTTACATCTTCAGTCGGAAAAGTTAAACTTAAAAGTGCAAATGATGACACAAAATTTTATTATATGCAGGGATATAAAACTTTGGCACAAATGAAATACGGAAAAGAGTTTAACGCAGGCGAAGGATTTGACACACTGATAAAAGGGTATTACACAATTTGCGCACAGGAAGCGGGAAGAAAAATGTATCTCATTTATGTGTATGTATACTAAGAAACGGAGGTTAAAATAATATGTTAAAACGTTTATTATCTGTATTGCTTGCCGTTTCTATGCTTGCTGCAATTATTCCGTCGGGGGATGTTTTTGCAGACGGTGCGGAAAGCGAAACGGTATGCGAAATATCAAACCAATACATAAAAGTTATTGTCAATAAAGAAAACGGCGGATACGTAATATCAACCGTTGAAGGCGACATACTTAAAAAGAGCGACAACAATGTTATGCTTACTCACAGGGGAGCAAATTTTGACACATCTTTTACCTCTTTTAAAATCGGAAACGGCGAATACGTATTCGGCGAGAAAACGGGATTTTTCGGACCCGATACAAAAGATGTTGTCACAACAATCGATGACGGCAAAAACTTTATAACAAGCACCTGGAGCGTTTTGGATTTTTCGGTTGAGCAAAAAATCTCGCTCGTAAATAACGACGCCTCCGAGCAGCTTGGTACGGCTATGATAACGTACACCGTAAAAAACAATTCGTCAAATGCGAAAGACGTTAAAAGCCGTATCCTCATAGATACGCAGCTTGGCGAAAACGATTACGGTTACTATGAAGTGCCCAATCAAAAGCTCGGTCAGGGATATGAATACTTTGAATTTGAGAAAACCTGGGATTCCTTAGAAGATAAAAGCATAAAAATGCCGGCGGATTATTTTGTAAGAGACAACCCGTATTCATCATCTGTAGTGGGCTACGGAGTAAACAGTGTTTTTGAGAATCAAAAACCGTATAAAATGACTTTTGCACACTGGTCAAACATTGCGTCAACGGTGTTTGATTATACGCCCGATGAGACTTTGAATTTTACAAACAATTTAAATGACAAAAAAACGGCGGACAGTGCTGCGGCGCTTTATTATGACCTCGGAAACGTTTTGCCGGGAGAGGAAAAAACATTTTCGACATATTACGGTGTTACCGCAAATCTTAAAAACAAAAACAACAAAATAATCATCAACACAAGTGCGCCTTCAAAGCTTTCGTTTAAAGACGAATCGAAAACGGCATACAAGGGTTCGGGAGAAACGGATAATGTTGTAAGAATTAATGTAAATCTTACAAATCCCAAATATGCGGGAAAAGATTATAAAAAACTTGCGGTTGTTGCGTATGCCTTGGGTTTTGAAACACAAAGACAGACCGATAGCGGAAACTGGGTTAAATACAGTAATGCCGATCCGATTTATACGGATATTTTACAGTTTAAATCGGGTGACAACACTGTTACGTACTTTGATTTTAAATTTGAGCCGAAGGACCGTGCTCAGCTCGGAACATTTGTTATTAAGGTTTTTGATATGGACGAGAGCGTAAATAAGCTCGGATATTACGCCGAAGAGTACTGTCTCGGTACAACCGAAAACCACATAATTCTTCCCGGCAGGGATTTCAATGAAGTGTGATAACGTAACCAATTTGTTATGGGTACGCTATCACATTTTTTTACATTGCAACGCTTGTTATATCCGCACCGATTTGACGGAAATACGATACGCTTTCACAAGGTTTTTCATTACTGTCAATTTTACCGACAAAGTTATAGAAAATATCTATTTGACGCGTGTTCGTTTCTTTGTCCAATTCGTGAATAAAAATACGGTCTATAAACTCGTGTACGTTCTCATAAGTGAGTTCGTTAATCTCCGTATAACGCTTCACAAGCTGAACGAATTTTGCCGCGTCCTTTTTGTTTTCTGCAACGGAATTTAGCTTTGTTTCCAATTCCCGTATTTTTGTTGCAAGCGTTTCTTTTTCTTCATCATAGCCGCTTGTAAGCGAAACAAACTGTTTGTCGGAAATTTTACCCAATGCGTTGTCCTCGTACAGTTTGCGGAAAATCGTTTCAAGCTCTTTTTCGCGCTTGACAGCGGAAGCAAGCTCTTTGCGGTCGTTTTCAAACGCCTTTTCTGCTTCTTTGTTTCCATACTCCGCAGCCTTTTGAATAAACTCGTTTTCTTTTGATTTTACATACGTCATAACTCGCTGCAAATCCGCCAAAACAAGCTCTTTGATTACGCTTTTGCGTATGTAATGCGTTGTACAGCAAGTATTTTGCCTTGCGCGGTTTCTGTAATTACCGCAGGTATAGGCGTGCTTGCGTTCCAACGTTTTAGCGCCGCGGACGGCGTACATTTTATATCCGCAGTCCGCGCAGAACATTACTCCCGAAAAAATATCAATTTCATCAACTTTTGTCGGTCTTGTCCGTGTGGCAATTCTCTTTTGCGCCAAATCAAAGGTTTCTTGGTCTATCAGCGGTTCGTGAGTGTTTGCAAAGAAATATTGCTTTTCTACGGGGGTTTTCTTTGTCTTTTTTGACTTATAAGATACCTTGTAGCTTTTTCCCGTAATCGTGTGTCCCAGATATTCTTTACGGGTAAGAATATCATAGATTGTTTTATCCGGCCAATTATAGATTAAGCCTAATTGCGGACGCGGGTGTCTTGCGCTGCCTGTCCGTCTGTACCTTAATTCCGATACGGTCAGGACTTTGTTATCCCTAAGCCAATTCTGGATTTCACACATTCGTAAACCTTTTACATATAATTCAAAAATCTTTTTTACGATATGCGCCGTTTCGGGATCGGGCAATAAATGGTTTCTATCTTCGGGGTCTGCGATATATCCGTATGGTACTTCGCCGTTGACGCGTTCGCCCTTTTGCGCCTTCGCCTGTTTTACTGCGCGGATTTTTTTGCTTGTGTCCCTTGCATAAAATTCATTGAACCAATTTCGCAGGGGAGTAAACTCGTTATCTTCCCGCGCCGTATCTACGCCGTCGTTGATTGCGATATATCTTACGTCGTTTTCGGGGAATACAATTTCTATCAATTCTCCCGTTTTCAAATAATTACGTCCAAGCCTTGAAAGGTCTTTTGTAATTACGGTTGATATAAGCCCCGCTTCAACGTCGCGCAGCATTGACTGAAGCCCCTCGCGCTCGAAGCTCACGCCGGAAAAACCGTCGTCCACATAAAACTTTGTGTTTATAAGGTGGTGATCGTCGGCATATTTTTGTAAAATCAATTTCTGATTTTGTATGCTCCCCGACTCGCCCGCCTGCAAATCCTCTTGACTTAATCTGCAATATAAAGCCGTTATTTTGTCTGACTGCTTCATAAAAAATACTCCTTTCCGACAGTCAAACAACAAATGTACTTATAGCATCATTATAACGTGCTTCGTATTGACCGTCAATGCCGTATCAGTAAAGTTTTGAGATTTCGGCGTTTTGCCCGACGTCTTTCAAAATCATCTTTTCTACCTTTTTATCTAACGTATCTTTCGCTTGTTCGCTTTGTGTTGAAGATACAAAATATGTTATTTTCCCAATTTTCTTTTCGGTTGTAATAACCTTATTTTCCAAAATAAAAACCCCCTTTGAAGTTTTTATAACTATATGCGTAACAGCGTGTCCGCTATTACAAGTAAATAAATTTCAGCAACTACAAACGGCGCCGGCTGCGCTCCACGGGAATCTCACCCCTGCATGGTTCTCATGCAGCCGCCCAATGCCGTGACGCGTTCAAGACGGGAGTATCATTATTGCGTCTGTGCGTCATTGCTTGCAGAGTGCCAAATCTGCAATTACGGTAAAAATGGTTTTCGCTCGCCAAATGGTTTCTTCGCGCATTTTCCGTAAAGCTCGGCACAGACGGAATGTGTTTGTTTGCCTATACTGCGGTCGAGTCGCTTTCTTTGTCAAAGATCAGTAAAAGCTGTTATCAGCCTGTAAAAACACATTTCTTAAAATGTGCTTTTACGGAATGATAAATTGTTGTCCATAGCGGAAAGTGCGGAAAGGGGAACGCACTTCCGCATGAACTAAACTTACTTAGCTTACACGAAAAGCAAGTGTACGAGTAATCAAACGCACTTGCAACCTGTTTCTCATTTCTTCATCTACATAGAAATGGGTATTGCCCGCATCGTCTTTCATCGTACGAGTGCAAAGTTTTGCTATGTAACCCTCATAATGTTTGAGAATAGCGCACATTGCTTCGGTATCGCCGTTTGCCGCAGCCGAAATGACAGGGAACGGCAAAAGATTTTTAGATTTCCTAACGGTGTTCATCATCTGCTTTTCCCTCCAAATACTGTTTGATTTT
>CABUQL010000004.1 GCA_902493665.1 uncultured Eubacteriales bacterium | reverse complement strand
CCCTGCCGCAGTATTGCTTAAAAAAGCATGCAAAATTGAAAGCGGTTCGGGTGTTCCTAACAAAACAAAGGTTGCTTCAATCAGCAAAGACGCTCTCAAGCAGATTGCAGAGCAGAAAATGCCAGATCTCAATGCTGCATCTATTGAATCAGCAATGAGCATGATTGCCGGTACTGCAAGAAGTATGGGTATAACAGTAGAAGAATAACATTTGTTTTAAATCAGTGGGAGGATTATTCCGATCAGGCATACGAAAAAACTCGTACGCATTAACCACAGAAGGAGGAAGTAAAAGTGCATAGAGGTAAAAAATATATCGAAAGTGCAAAATTAATCGAAAGAACAAAATTGTACGACATTAATGAAGCTTTTGACATTGCCGTTAAAACAGGAAAAGCTAAGTTTGACGAAACTGTTGAAGCTCATATCAAACTCGGTGTTGACTCGCGTCATGCCGATCAGCAGGTAAGAGGTGCGGTTGTACTTCCGCACGGAACAGGTAAAACCATAAGAGTTTTGGTGTTTGCAAAAGGCGACAATGTAAAAATCGCTGAAGACGCAGGTGCAGATTTTGTAGGCGGCGAAGAACTCGTTCACAAAATCCAGAACGAAAACTGGTTTGATTATGATGTAGTTGTTGCAACTCCCGATATGATGGGACTTGTTGGACGTATCGGCCGTGTTCTCGGACCTAAAGGTCTTATGCCTAACCCGAAAGCAGGAACTGTTACAACAGACGTTGCAAAGGCTGTAAATGATATTAAAGCCGGTAAAATCGAATACCGTCTTGATAAAACAAATATCATTCACTGCCCGATAGGAAAAATTTCTTTCGGCGCAGAAAAACTTACAGAAAACTTTAACACACTTATGGCTGCTGTTGTAAAAGCAAAACCGGCTGCTGCAAAAGGTCAGTACCTTAAATCAGTTGCAATTGCATCTACAATGGGACCCGGAATTAAAATTAATCCTGCAAAAATCGGTTAATTTTAAAAAACAGTTGACAAATTATCACAAATGTGATATAAAATAATAGTATTCCAAAGACAGCAGGTTCAAAAATAAATCCTGCCGAGGACATAATTTTAATAATTTTTAAAATTCAGGTTTCTCGTTGTCTTTCGGGAAACCTTTATTTTTTTCATATTTTAAGTCATTTATCTGACTTATTAAGGCATTTATTCGGGAGGTGAAAATTATGCCAAGCGCTAAAGTTTTAGACATTAAAAAACAGGCAGTTGCCGATATGGTAGAAAAACTCAAAAAAGCTCAGTCGGGTATTTTGGTTGACTACAGAGGCTTAACTGTAAGCGAAGATACAGATCTCAGAAACAAACTCCGTGAAGCAGGCGTTGAATATAAGGTTGTTAAAAACACTCTTACAAGATTTGCCGCAAACGAAGTTGGTTTTGAAGAACTCGATCCCGTTCTTAACGGACCTACATCACTTGCACTCAGCTACGAAGATCCGGTTGCTCCGGCAAAAATTATAGCTGAATTTGCAAAAGGAAATGAAAAACTTGAAATCAAATCAGGTTTTCTCGACGGAAAAGTAATTTCACTTGATGAAATCAAACAGCTTGCAAGCACGCCTTCTAAAGACGTTCTTCTCGCTAAATTGCTCGGAAGTCTTAATTCACCCGTATCATCACTTGCAAGAGTATTGCAGGCTATTGTTGATAAGGGCGTAGAGTTTGCAGATATGGACAAACCCGAAGTTAAAGAAGAAGCAGCTGAGGCTGCACAAACAGAAGCTGCACCGACAGAGGCTGCAGAAGAAACACAAGAATAATAGATTTTATCCTAAGGAGGTAAATAATAATGAGCAAAATTGAACAGATCATTGCTGATATCAAAGAATTAAAATTATTGGAAGTTGCTGAGCTTGTAAAAGCTATGGAAGAAGAATTCGGTGTAAGTGCCGCTGCTGCAGTTGTTGCAGTTGCAGGCGGTGCAGGAGACGCAGGTGCTGCTGCCGCTGAAAAAACTGAATTTGACGTTGTACTTGCTGAAGCAGGCGACGCTAAACTTAAAGTTGTTAAAGCTGTAAGAGAAATTACAGGTCTTGGTCTTAAAGAAGCAAAAGACATCGTTGACAACGCTCCTAAGACAGTAAAAGAAGCTGTTGCTAAAGAAGAAGCTGAAAAAATGAAAGCTCAGCTCGAAGAAGCAGGCGCTAAAGTAGAACTTAAATAAGTTTATTCTTTAATTTTAAAAAAGACACAGGAGTTTTTCTCCTGTGTCTTTTTGTATTTTTGAAAAGATATTTTGTATCTTTTTGGAGATGATAAGGCGGAAAAACGGGGATTTAACAGATCAGAGGCAAGTCTTATGTGCAAAAAACAATAAATACGACATAAAAATTATTGAACGGGATTATAATTTATGGTAAAATAAAAATAAGAATAAAATAAAAAGGAGGCGCAAATGAACTTTTACATACTTACGGTATCGGTGATAATACTTATGTGCCTTGCACTTGCAAAGTTTTCAAGAAAACTCGGTATGCCGATTTTGCTTGCGTTTATTTTGCTGGGTATGTTTTTCGGTACTGACGGACTCTTTAAAATCGATTTTGACGATTATGATTTTGCCGAAAAAATATGCAGTACAGCACTTATTTTCATAATGTTTTACGGCGGTTTCGGCACAAACTGGTCATCTGCAAAACCGATAGTTGCAAAAGCCGTAACACTTTCTTCACTCGGCGTTATTCTCACGTCTGCCATAACAGGTATTTTTTGTTATTATGTATTAAAATTCTCACTTTTTGAAAGTATGCTTATCGGCTCTGTAATCGGTTCAACAGACGCCGCCTCCGTATTTTCGATTTTAAGATCAAAAAAAATCAGCTTTAAACATAACACCGCGCAGCTCCTTGAAATGGAAAGCGGAAGCAACGACCCGTTTTCTTATATGCTCACAATTATCGTGCTGAGCACGGCTGAGAGCAAAATGAGCGGCGGATCTATCGTGTATATGATTTTTGCACAGGTAGTTTTCGGCATTTTAATCGGTGTTTTGTGCGCATATGTTTCAAAAACCATACTTCCGAAAATTGCATATGACGGAATTGACACTGCGTTTATTTTCAGCATGGCGCTTATTTCGTACTCTGCCGCTTCAATGATTGGAGGAAACGGATATCTTTCAACGTATATTTTCGGCATAATACTCGGAAACTGTCCCATTAAAAACAAAAAAAGCCTTGTTCACTTTTTTGACGGTGTGACGCTTCTTATGCAAATGCTGATATTCTTTTTGCTCGGACTTTTGTCATTCCCGTCAAAGTTTCCGACAATTATGGTACCGGCAATACTCATAGCACTGTTTTTAACATTTGTTGCAAGACCGCTTTCGGTATTTGCAATCCTTGCACCGCAAAAATGCACGTTTAAGCAGCAGCTCCTTGTTTCTTGGTGCGGCATAAGAGGTGCGGCGTCCATAGTTTTTGCAATAATGGCAACCGTCCACCCGGCCTATCTTAAAAATGACGTTTTCCATATTGTGTTTTTTATAGTTCTGTTTTCAATCAGTATTCAGGGGTCGCTTTTGCCGTTTGTTTCTAAAAAACTCGGTATGATAGACGAAAAAGGCGATATTATGAAAACCTTCAGTGACTATACGGAGGAGATGCCGATACAGTTTATCAAAATATACGTCGGAAAAAACCATCCGTGGATAAACAAAAAGGTGTGTGAAATAAAGCTTCTCCCCGAAGTTTTGCTTGTTACGATTATGCGCGGCGGGGAAAAAGTTATTCCGAAGGGAAACACGGTTATATACGAAAATGACATTCTGATTTTGAGTGCGCTTTCGTTTGAGAGCAGTGCGGAGAACTTTTTAACCGAACTTACGATTGACGAAAATCACGAGTGGGCGGGAAAACGCATTTGCGAACTTAAATTTGCCGATGATGCGCTTATTGTTGTGATAAAACGAAAAGATTCAATTATAATTCCGAACGGAAGAACGCTTGTAAAGCAAAATGACGTTCTTGTTATAAGCAGATAAAAAGAGAGGCAGTTTAAAAACTCAATCCGTTTTTAAACTGCCTCTTTTTCTATTTGGGGGTAGGGGTTTTTATTATTTGGGTTATTTTTTAAGATAAATACAGGGGATATCTTTATTTTGAAAAAATTATTCTTTTGCTTAAAATTTTATTTAATTACAACTATTTTCTGAGCAAACACCTGGGGAGGAAGGCTCATTGTCATCATAGGTGCATAAAGTACATCGATGTTGTCGCCGGCTTTAATTTCTTTTAAATCGTATTTTTCATTGCCGTATGTAACAACTGTTTCGTCGGAAACCGCAAGACGTACATTTCCTTCTTCCGAAACGTTTCCGTTAATATCATTAAGACTTGACATCAATGGATCATTAACATAGATATATCCTTCTTCGTCAACACTTGTAACGGTTACGTTATGCATATAATCAATGTAAACCGTGTTTTCGTCTTCATATGATGCAATGCCGTCAAAGTGTTCCATAAATTTTGTATCAACGTATGTGGTTCCGTCAATAATTTCAAATCTTTCGTTTACAGGGTCAGCCGCTCTTTTTCCGTATGCAAAACTCTTTTCCTGCGTGTGCAGCTCTGCATAAACGGGAAGGTTTGACATTATAACGGTTTGTGTATCATTGTCCCATTCTACCGTAAATCCAAGGCTTTCCATAACTTTTCTTAAAGGAACCATTGTTCCATTTTCGTCTTTAATAACTTTAACGTTTTCTCCGCTTACATTTAATCCGCCTACGCTCAGATATGTGGCAGTGTCGGGATTGGAAGAAATAAGCATAATGTCGTTTTCGGAGTTATCATTTGCAAAAACGGAAGCTGATGTCAAAAGTAGTGTTGAGGTCATAGCAATCGCTGCTATTTTTTTAAAGTTTTTCATATGTAGTATCCTACCTTTCGTTTTAAATTTGCGGTTTGTTACCGCTTTACACTTATAAAACGAATCAAATTAATAAAAAGTTCCGTAATTTTTTAAAAAAATTGTGGAATTTTTTTTGCTTATGTGATATCATTACTATGAGGTGTTATGATGATTTCTAAAGTATATAGTTGTTCGCTTACGGGAATAGACGGCTGTATCGTTACTGTTGAAGCCGATACGGCAATGGGAATCCCGTCAATGGACATCGTAGGACTTCCCGATGCGGCGGTTAAGGAATCAAAGGAAAGAATAAAAGCTGCGGTAAAAAACAGCGAGCTTATTTTTCCTCAGAGAAAAATTATAATAAACCTTGCGCCGGCAGACACAAAAAAAGAAGGAACTCATTACGATTTGCCTATTGCGGTATCTGTTCTTATATCTTCGGGACAGATTATGTGCGAAAACATAAATGAATACATTATTTTGGGCGAACTTGCGCTTGACGGAAGCATAAGAGGCGTAAACGGCGTGCTTCCCATGGTTATAGCAGCCAGAGAAAATAAAATAAAAAAGGTAATTGTTCCGTTTGACAACGCAAAGGAAGCGGCAGTGGTTTCGGATATTGAAGTTTACGGAGCAAAAAATCTTACGGAAGTTGTAAACCATTTAAACGGCGAAGAAAAAATAGAGAGAATAAGCGTCAGCATAGATGAAATCTTCAGCGTGAAAAATACTTCATTTGCCGAAGATTTTGCCGATGTAAAAGGACAGGCGGCGGCAAAGAGAGCGCTTGAGGTTGCGGCAGCAGGCGCACACAATGTTCTTATGATAGGCGCTCCGGGTTCGGGAAAAACAATGCTTGCAAAAAGGCTTGTTACAATTTTACCCGATTTAAGCTTTGAAGAGGCGCTTGAAGTTACAAAAATATATTCAATATCGGGCAATTTAAAAGAGCCGATAGTAACAAAAAGACCTTTCAGAAGTCCGCATCACACAATATCGCCGCAGGCAATAACGGGCGGAGGAGTAATACCCAAACCGGGCGAAATAAGCCTTGCACACAGAGGCGTTTTGTTTTTGGACGAATTTCCCGAGTTTAAAAAGGATACAATAGACGCAATGCGCCAGCCTCTTGAGGACGGATCATTTACTGTCGGAAGGGTTTCGGGAAGTTATACTTTTCCGAGCAATACAATGCTTATAGCAAGTATGAATCCTTGCAAATGCGGTTATTACGGCGACCCGTCGGGAAAGTGCACATGCTCTCCGGGGCAGATTCAAAAGTATCTTTCGAGAATATCAGGGCCTATGCTTGACAGATTTGATATTCATGTTGAAGTTCCTACTATTAAATATGAAGAACTTGAATCGGTGCAAAAATCCGAAAGCTCGTCGGAGATAAAAAAACGTGTTGACGAGGCAAGAAAAATTCAGCTTGAAAGATTTAAAGGAAAAAACATTTATTCAAATTCCCAGCTTGCACCGGGCGATATGGATTATTACTGTCATTTAAATAACGATTGCAGAGATTTGCTCAGAAGTGTGTTTGAAAAGCTCGGATTAAGTGCAAGGGCGCACAGCAGAATCATAAAGGTTGCAAGAACGATTGCCGACCTTGCAGAGAGCGACAATATTGAAGTTGCACATATTGCCGAGGCGATAAGATACAGAAGCTTGGATAAAAAGTTTTGGTTTAACAGTTGAATTATTACGTACATAAAAGTAATCTGACATAAAAAAGCATCTAATATAAAGAAAGAGAAAAGCTGTCTTTAAAAATCAGACTCTTTTCTTTCGACTTTAACGGAGGTATAAAAATGGAATTGGTGGAAATTAAGAAAATCTACAGAAATCAAAAAGACTACGAAAACAAAAGCATAACCGTCGGCGGATGGGTAAAAAGCATAAGAGCGTCTAACGTGTTCGGTTTTATCGAGCTCAACGACGGAACGTTTTTCAAAAATCTTCAGATTGTTTTTGAGAGCGAAAAAGTTGATAACTTTGCAAAAATCTCAAAGCTTAACGTCGGCAGCGCAGTTATTGTAAAAGGTGTGCTTGTTGCAACGCCGAATGCAAAACAGCCGTTTGAAATACAGGCGGAGTCTGTTGAAGTTGAAGGTGCGTCAACACCCGATTATCCGCTTCAAAAGAAAAGACATTCGCTTGAATATTTAAGAACAATACCGCATTTAAGACCGAGAACAAACACATTTTCGGCAGTGCTCAGAATCCGTTCTCTTGCCGCATATGCAATTCATAACTTCTTCCAGGAAAGAGGTTTTGTTTACGTCCACACTCCTATTATCACATCGAGTGACGCGGAGGGCGCAGGCGAAATGTTCAGGGTAACAACCATGAATATGGAGGACGTCCCCAAAAACGAAGACGGAAGCGTTGACTATACAAAAGACTTTTTCGGAAAATCAACAAATCTTACGGTAAGCGGTCAGCTTGAAGGCGAAACGCACGCTATGGCATTTAAAAATATTTACACGTTCGGACCGACTTTTAGAGCCGAAAACTCAAATACACCGCGCCATGCCGCAGAATTTTGGATGATCGAACCCGAAATTGCTTTTGCCGATTTAAATGACGATATGCGTCTTGCAGAGGATATGATAAAGCACATTATAAATTACTGCATGGAAAATGCTCCCGAAGAAATGGCGTTTTTCAACAGTTTTATCGACAAAACTCTTTTTGAAAGATTAAACACAATCGTAAACAACGATTTCGGCCATGTAACATATACAGAGGCTATTGACCTTCTTTCAAAAAGCGGCGAAAAATTTGAATATCCCGTAAAATGGGGAATCGATCTCCAGACGGAACATGAGAGGTACCTTACGGAAAAAATATTTAAAAAGCCTGTTTTTGTTACTGATTATCCGAAGGATATCAAGGCATTTTATATGAAACAAAATGACGACGGCAAAACAGTTGCCGCAATGGATTTGCTTGTGCCGGGCGTCGGAGAGATTATCGGGGGAAGCCAGAGAGAAGAAGATTACTCCAAACTTTTAAGAAGAATGGAAGAACTCGGTATGAAAGAGGAAGACTATGCGTGGTATTTAGACCTCCGCAAATACGGAACGGCACGTCATGCAGGTTTCGGGCTCGGATTTGAGAGAATTATAATGTATATGACAGGAATGTCAAACATAAGAGACGTAATATCTTATCCGAGAACAGTAAAAAGTGCAAACTGATAAGAGGTGCAGCAGATGAAAAACAGTGCATTAAAAAGCCTCGGAAACTTTTTGGGATGGACGATTATTGCCGTTTTGGCAGTTGTTAACACCGCAAGAATTAATATGATTTACGGTATACTTACGGCACTTATTATTGTTTTGGTATTTCTTTATTCAAAACGCAGTGTTTTTATGTTTATAAAAGGACAGGGGCTTTTCAATTCGGGTAATAAAGAGGGAGCTTTTAGGTGGTTTGAAAGGGCGTATAAATCGGGTCTTAAGCCGAGAAATGCACTTTACTGGGCATACCTTGTTTTAAGAGACGGCGACCTTTCAAAAAGCGAAAAGCTTATTGATGAAATTGTAAGATATCACAAAAAAGAGCTTGACAGAAACGACCTTGTAAATGCCGCAATAAACAGAGCGCTTATATGCTGGAAAAAAGGCGACCTTGAAGGCGCAATAGAAAGAGCCGAAGAAATATATAACAGCGGTGTAAAAACAACCGCTTTATATGGAATACTCGGTTATTGGTATATGCTTTCGGGCGACAATGAAAAAGCACTTAAAATCAACGAAGAAGCGTATGAATACAACAGCTCCGATCAGATAATATGCGATAACCTCGCACAGAATTATTTTCTTTCGGGAAATAAGGAAAAGGCGGAGGAAATGTATAAAAAACTTCTTTCCGAAAATCCGAATTTTATAGAACCGTACTATAACTATGCAATGATTTTAAAATCAAACGGCGACCTTTCGGGTGCGAAAGAAAATTTTGAAAAGGCTCTTACATTCGATGAAAAATTTCTTTCTACCGTTACGCATGATATGGTAAAAAAAGAGCTGGATACGGTAAACGGCGGTTTTAAAGAACAGTAAAGACTTTTAACGGTGCTGAAAAACTTATCTTTTTAATACCGATAGCGGCAAAAGTTTTATAGATTATTAAAGGTGATTTGGTTTGAAAATACTGTATTTTGATTGTTTTAACGCACTTTCGGAAAATCTTATGCTTTCTGCATTTATAGATATGGGAGCAAGCGTTTTGGGTCTTAAAAAAATGCTTGAAGAAATATCCGGCGGCGAAGATTTTGAGATAATAAGTGAAAAAATTACAGACGGCATTTTTGCAACAAAAGCATATATAAAATGCGCCGACGACAAAGATATCTCGCAGGATGAGGCGCTTAAAAAATCACAGAGCATAAAAAATGATACGGCAAGATGCTGTGTTGTGTCGGCGGTTAAAAAACTTTCCGACATAAAGCTTTCGCAGTTTTTTACAATTTGCGCCTGCATTTTTGCATATCTTAACGAAAATCCCGATTTGTGCGTTTCATCCAAGGTTACATGCGGAAAAAAATGCGGTTATGATGTTTTAAATATTATGCGCCGCGAGAACGTGCCGTATAAAATTTCCGACAGTGAAAACGAGCTTGCATATAAATGCGGTGTTGCTCTTGTTTCATCGCTTTCGTCAAAGTATGGTATGAATCCTTTAACCGATATTATAAAAACCGGCTACGGAACGGACGGCGAGAATTATTTCAGAATTGTTTTGGGAAGCGGCGGCAAAAGCGCTGATTATTTTGAAATGTCGCTTGAATTTAGCGAAGATAAAATTTTGGATTTTGCGTACGGAGAGTGCAAATGAAAAGTGTAATTATAAATGAAAACGACGCCAACCAGCGCATCGACAAATTTTTGACAAAATTTTTTAAAACGATGCCTCAAAGCGCATTGTATAAATATATCAGGAAAAAGAGGGTTAAAATAAACGGTAAAAAATGCGAAATATCAACACGTTTAAATGCCGGCGACAAAGTAGACCTTTACATTAACGATGAATTTTTTGAAGACAAAAAAGACAATTCTTTTTTTGATATAGAACCGAATCTCGATATTATTTACGAGGATGAAAACATTCTTTTAATAAATAAAAAATTCGGTATAGTCGTTCACGAAGATGACGGCGAAAAGAAAGATACTCTCATAAACCACATAAAAGCGTATCTTTACAAAAAAGGCGAATATGACCCAAAATGCGAAAACTCGTTTGCACCGTCTTTATCAAACAGACTCGACAGAAACACCTGCGGAATTGTTATAGCCTGCAAAAATGCACAGGCTTTAAAGGAAATGAACGAAATCATAAAGGAACGAAAGATTAAGAAGTATTATATTTGTCTTGTATACGGCAAAATGCCAAAAAAAGAAGACACGCTCACGGGATATCTTTTTAAAGACAGAAAAAAGAACACGGTTTATGTTTATGGCGCCGAAAAGACGGGAACGAAAAAAATCATTACAAAATACACTGTGCTTGAAGAGAGAAAAAACACAAGTCTTTTAAAAGTTTTGTTAATTACCGGAAGAACGCATCAGATAAGAGCACATCTTGCACATACGGGACACCCGATTATCGGCGACGGAAAATACGGAAAAAACGAAATTAACAAAAACTTTAATTTAAAGCATCAGGCGCTTTGCTCATATAAACTTGTTTTTGAAAACGAAGGCGAAGGGAAATGTCTTTCATATTTAAACGGAAAATCGTTTGAGATTGATAACATTCCTTTTTATAATATTGATAAATAAAATGCCGAAAATTTAAAATATACGGAAGGAAACAGTATGCTTTATTCACAGAGCTTGTCAAAGCTTATAGATATGTTTAAAAAAATGCCCGGAATAGGGCATAAATCAGCAGTGCGTCTTGCATATAACATTATTTCGATGTCGGACGATGAAATAAAAGACGTTATAACAACCATAAAAAATGCAAAAGAAAAAACGAAATATTGCAGTGTGTGCCAAAATCTTACCGAGGACGATCCGTGCGATATATGCAGTAATGAAAAGCGTGACAGAACAACAATTTGCGTTATGGAATCGCCCAAAGACGTTGTTGCGCTTGAAAAAACGAGGGAATACTACGGTCTTTATCACGTTTTGCACGGAGCAATATCGCCAATGGACGGAGTGGGACCCGAAGATCTTAAAATAAAAGAGCTTGTTATGCGTGTTGCGGACGGCGATGTAAAAGAGGTTATTCTGGCAAACAATCCGAGCATTGAAGGCGAAGCTACGGCAATGTATATTTCAAAGCTTTTAAAACCGTTCGGCGTTAAAATATCAAGAATTGCGTTCGGACTTCCCGTCGGAGGGGATTTGGAATATGCCGACGAGGTTACAATTGCCAAGGCTCTTGAAGGCAGAAGAGAATTATAAGTAATATTTTATATAAATGCAAAATATAATTAAAACAAATTTATATTGACTTTTTTGGCTTATGAAGTTATAATATAATATAAAATGTTTTGCATTATATGTAATTTAATTATTCTTATCAGAGGAGATTTTAAAATGAACACGAAACAAACAATTTTGACTCCTGAGGGCTTAAAAAAACTTGAAGATGAACTCGAAAACTTGAAAGTTGTAAAAAGAAAAGAAATTGCCGAAAGAATTAAAATAGCAAGAGACTTCGGCGATTTATCCGAAAATGCGGAATATACGGCTGCAAAAGAGGAACAGGCAAAAATGGAAACAAGAATTGCCGAAATCAAAAAACTTTTGGAAAATGTTGTTGTCCTTGACGAAACAGATATTTCAACAGATGTTGTAAATATTGGCTCTACCGTTAAAATTTACGATATGGCAGAGGACGAAACTCTTGTTTACGCAATTGTAGGTTCAATGGAAGCAGATCCGAGAAACTATAAAATATCAGACCAGTCGCCGATGGGAAAAGCGCTTATAGGCGCTAAAACAGGCGATGTTGTAGTTGTTGAAAGCGTTGAACCGTTTAAGGTGAAAATACTTGAGATAAACTGATTTTACAATTGACATAATTTCAGAAAGGTTGTTACAGATGAGCGAAAACCAAAACAAAAACGCATCGCCGGAAGCCGAAATGAGCGAAATCATAAAGGTAAGACGAAACAAGCTTGCCGAGCTTTGCGAAAACAATATGAATCCGTTTGAAATAACAAAATACGAAAGAACTCATCACTCAAAAGAAATAATTGAAAACTTTGATGAGCTTTGCGATAAAACCGTAAGCGTTGCGGGCAGACTTATGAGCAAACGTATTATGGGTAAGGCGTCTTTTTGCCATATTCAGGACAGTGAAGGCAAAATCCAGTCTTACGTTGCGCGCGATTGCATCGGCGAAGAAGAGTACAAGCTTTTCAAAAAATACGATATCGGCGATATTGTAGGTCTTGAAGGAACTGTTTTCAAAACAAAAACAGGCGAAGTGTCGATTCATGCAACAAAGCTTACGCTTTTGGCAAAATCGCTTCTTCCGCTTCCCGAAAAGTTCCACGGTCTTGTTGATCCCGACCTTCGTTACCGTCAGAGATACGTTGACCTTATTATGAATGAAGACGTTAAAAAGACGTTTATTGCAAGAAGCAAAATTGTGCGCACAATAAGAAACTTTATGGACAGCAAAGGATTTATAGAAGTTGAAACACCGACTCTTAACACAATCCCCGGCGGTGCAAATGCACGTCCGTTCGTAACACATCACAATGCGCTTGATATTGATATGTATATGCGTATTGCAACAGAGCTCCATCTTAAAAGACTTATTGTCGGAGGACTTGAAAAAGTTTATGAAATCGGACGTATTTTCAGAAACGAAGGTATGGACATAAGACACAACCCTGAGTTTACAACAATTGAATCTTATGAAGCGTATGCCGATTTTAACAATGTTATGGATAACACCGAAGAGCTTATTAAATGCTGCGCAAGAGAAGTTTGCGGAACAGAAAAAATAACATATCAGGGCGTTGAAATCGATTTGTCGCATTTTGAACGTCTTACAATGATAGACGCAATTAAAAAATATTCGGGCGTTGACTTTAACGAAATTAAGACTGATGAAGAAGCTGTAAAGGCTGCAAAAGAAAGAAATCTCGAAATCGACCCGATTAAGTCAACAAGAGGCGATATTATAGCGCTTTTCTTTGACGAATATGTTGAAGATAAACTTGTTCAGCCGACATTTATTACGGAATATCCGGTTGAAATTTCACCTCTTGCAAAGAGAATCCCCGGAAAAGAAGAACTTACGGAACGTTTTGAACTCTTTATCACAGGACGTGAAATCGGAAACGCATTTTCGGAGCTTAATGACCCGATTGACCAGCGTAAACGTTTTGAAGCACAGGCGGCACTCAGAGCAAAAGGCGATGAGGAAGCAAACTATGTTGACGAAGACTTCCTTACGGCTATGGAATACGGTATGCCTCCTACGGGCGGTGTCGGTATCGGCATAGACAGACTCGTTATGCTCCTTACGGACAGCTACTCAATAAGAGACGTTATCCTCTTCCCGACAATGAAACCGTTGGAGAATAAGTAATAAAAAACAATATTTTAAAATATTAAGCGGTTAGATAATTAAAGTCTGACCGCTTTTTGTTTTGCTAAAAATAAAACATATTGCAAAATATTATTATGTTTGTTATAATTTTACTAGTGGTAATATATGCGAAAAAAGGCGGTTATACTCCATGCAAACGATGTAACTAGCGTAGTATTAAATATTTGCTTATGAGTATTTAAATAAAATTGTAATAAAAATAGTCGGTTGATTGCATTGTCAGCCGGCTATTTTCTGCTTATCCTCTCTTTTTATGTCCGCAGTCGCAATACGGATCTCCGGAGGCAAGTGTAAATTTGCGCACAACGGTATTCCCGTATAATTCATTTTTTATCTCCTTTACTTCAAATGCAAAACACGGTATATCTCTGATTTGTTTGTTTCCTTTTACGGTGAATGCAAACGGAATTCAAAAAAAGTTGGGGTGTCAAACGAAATTGAATTGCTGTCTGCAATCAACAGCGATATGCATATTATCCTGACATCGAGCTATTATAATTTAACAAACTGCGGTGGATTTGCGAACGAAAAAATTGATTCTCAGGTTGGATGGTCGTTTTCGGAAAATGGCGAAATACATCCGGCAGAATCATATATTATTAATAATGTAAATAACCTGACAATCGAGGGCGATGCAAAAATTGCAACTGAAAATCTTATGAGTGCGGCACTGACTTTTAAACAATGCAGTAACATTAAAATTGACGGTTTGACAATAGGGCATTTAAACCAATACAAGGAATATCAATGTGAGGGTCCCGTAATCGCTGCATATAATAGCAGCGAACTGACAATAAACGGCTGCAATCTTTTCGGGTGCGGTGCAGAGGGACTTTATGCTGATGATGTAAAGGATATTGAAATAAACAACAGCCGGATTTATGAGTGTACTTATACAGGCATTTGGCTTGCCGGCAAAAGTAATACAGCACATTATGCAGCGGCTTTTTAAGAATTGACAATTCGCAAATAACTTGCAACAATTGTGTAATTACAGATATAAAATGTGATTTTTACGGTGAAAAATTTAATTTGATAACAACCTTTGACTATAAAGATATTCCGTCCACAATAACTCTGAATCAGTGCAAGATTAAAAATAATAGTTTTTCAAAGCTGACAAATTCCGAAACCGAAAAACTGTTTTTAATAAACTGTGAATTTGAAAATAATGATGGGGAAGTTGATTGGCTTAATAATGTCCGTAAGTATTACAACACGGTAAGATAAAGCGTTTACAGCTTTATCTTACCGTGTTTTCCGTTAGCGTCTGTTTTTCTATGCGGTCAATGTAAAAATATAATAAATAAAATTCATTAAAAGAACCGCAACGGCTAAAACATTACACACTTTTTTTGTACGGAAAGCCTGCTTGTGTAGCAACAAAAATACAGAGAGGATACATGGTAATGCAAATGGATTGTATTTTAAATACATATAAAAATCCCCGTGTAAAAGAGATAAAATTGCTCTTGTCGTGCCGCAGGTAGGGCATTTTATACCGATTATTGCTTTTATCGGACATGTAATATTGAAAAATCGGCACACCAAAAAGTATAATGTGCCGATTGCAATAATCAAAAAATGTTTTTTGATAATATTCCTTTTCATCAGATAAGAGTTATAAGATTATTGAAGTTTAAGTCTTTTGTTTTTTTCTGTATTAAGAACCAATCAATAATTGTGAGAATACCGCAACAACCCGCAGTGAGAAGCTTTAAGATTCCCATTCCGATATCGCCTATCATAAAGCGATCAATGCCAAGGCTGCCCAAAAAGATTGAAATAATCAAAATAGTTGTAGGATCTTTAAGTTCAACTGTGGAAATAAGAGAAAACTTTTCTTCATCAACATTTTTTAATTTGTCCTTAAGATACATTATTTTTTCTACGGGAAAGTACTTTTGATTTGTCATGATATACATATCAATTTTTTGTTGATCCATATTAAACACCCAATTTCTTATGTATTTGGCAATTGTACTACCATAATTACACTATACACGAAGAATGTCGCTGTGTCAATAGTTTTAATTATATTCAGTAATTATTTCTGTAATATCGGCTTAGGCAAACGGGACCCGAACACGCATTGCCCGGCGATGGATGTTTTTGCAATCTTTCAGCTTGTCGGATTTGACAGGCGTCAGCCTGCCTGCATCCTTCCGCACTGAAATCTTGTGAAAAACATCTCATCGGCAGGTGCGAGCAGTTTAACTTAAGAGATTTTTGTTGGTATAAGGAAAACGCCGCAGAGAATACTTGCCGTATTTTCAAGGCGTTTGACGCAATAACGGCGAAAATCTCCATGTTAAACCAATACGGGTTCGGGTCCCGTTTGCCTAACTTTACGCATTTGCGCAGATTTTACATTTGTAGTCAATCATAGATATAATGTCGTCTTCGCACATCTGCTGACCGGTTTCAATTACAAACGTGTAATTCTTGCCGTTATCGTTTTTTTCAACGTCGACATCGTATACCATTATGCCTTTTTCCGACAGTTTGGCAGTTATAAGCGACTGGTAATTATCTTCATTTACGCCTTTTACAACAAGCTTTTTAAGTTTTGAGGTTTTAAGCCATTTGAAATTTTTGTGAAGGACAATCTGAACAAAAATAATTATAAGCGTTGCCGCAATTCCTATTACGTACATACCTGCGCCGATTGCAAGACCGACGCCCGATGTTGCCCAGATTCCTGCGGCGGTGGTAAGTCCCGTTACGGTGTTTTTGTGAACGAAAATCATACCGGCACCCAAAAAACCGATGCCGCTTACAACCTGTGCCGCAATTCTTGCACCGTCCGCGCCTCTTAAACCTTCGGCGCCTATGGTGGTGTCAACAAAACTGTATTTTGATATAATCATCATAAGTGCGGAAGCGCAGGCAACAACGCAGTGTGTTCTTATTCCCGCTTCTTTTGAGCGGTTTTTTCGCTCAAGACCTATCAGTATTCCGCAAATACTTGCTATTATCATTCGCAATATGTACCATATCTGGCAAGTATCAAATAATTTCACTGTTAATAACCTCCTACAGAAAATTCGCAAATTTGCCTGTTTAAGCCATATTGTGTGAACCCTTGTGCACCTACATTCCTGTAACAACTATGTCGCAGCCGAAAACATCTTTTACGGCAACGTCGCCGATTTTTGGCGTGCCGTTTAACGTTGTGTGATTTATAATATTCATACACTCAAAAATTTTATCCTTCGGTATGGCACGGTTTGTTTTAACAGGAACAACTTTTCCGTTTTCGCAAACCATTGTTGATGTAACAACACGTGTGGGATTTGTGCATTCGTCCTTTGCGTATGCCGCACCTCTGGGGCATGTGTTTCCCTCAACCGAAATAACTTTTCCGTCTTCTGTTGTTGCTGTAAGAGCGCAGCCCATAGGGCACACTATACAAGTTAAATTTCTTTTCATTTTACTTCCTCCAGTTTAAAACAAAGCTTCTTTGAGTTTTCCGGCAGTATTTCTTTTTTCAGAACAATGCGGTTCATTTCGCCCGGTGCTGCTTTTTTAAGTTTCTTTTCAAATATGACGTTTTCGCCGTCATAAACCTTTACGCAAACGTTTTTAAACACGTCGCTCACTCTGAAAAATACTGAAATATCTTTTTTTGCAGTTATTTTCCGTGGAACTGTGTAGCGGACTTTTCCGTCTGTTTCAATGTCGATATTAAGCGGTTTTTTTGCCGGATTTTTTATATACTCGGCGGCGGCAATACCCGCAATTTCCGCTTCGTCCGAAACAAAGTCAACAAGGTCGTGTACATGGAGTACGTTTCCGCAGGCAAAAACACCTTCGATTTTTGTCTGGCGGTCCTGATCGACAACAGCTCCGTTTGTTATTCTGTCAATACTTATTTCGGCTTTTTGCGTAAGTTCGTTTTCGCATATTAATCCGACCGACAAAAGAAGCGTGTCGCATGCAATGTATTTTTCTGTTCCGGGAATCGGTTTTCTGTATTCGTCAACTTTTGCAATCGTAACGCCGGTAACTCTTTTCTGACCGTGGATTTCAACAACCGTATGGCTTAAAAGAAGCGGAATGTCAAAATCGTGTAAACATTGCTCGATATTTCTTGCAAGACCGCCCGAATACGGCATAAGTTCGCATACCGCATGAACCTTTGCGCCTTCAAGAGTCATTCTTCTTGCCATAATAAGTCCGATATCTCCCGAACCCAAAATAACAATATCTTTACCTGGCATAATGCCTTTCATATTTACAAGTTTCTGAGCTGTTCCGGCACTGTAAACTCCGGCAGGTCTGCTTCCCGAAATGTTTAATGCGCCTCTTGAACGCTCACGGCATCCCATTGCGAGAACAATTGTTTTTGCTTCGATTTTAAATATTCCGTCTTTTTTGTTTATTGCCGTTACAACTTTGTCTTTTGAAACGTCAAGAACCATTGTGTTTAGTTTAAAGGGAATGTTATACTTTTGTACTTTTTCTTTATATCTATATGCGTATTCGGGCCCGTTAATTCTTTTCCGAATTTGTGAAGACCGAATCCGTTGTGTATGCACTGCTGCAAAATTCCGCCCAAGTGTTCGTCACGTTCGAGTATTAAAATATCACGTATTCCGTTTTCGTAAGCTGCAACAGCAGCACTCATTCCGGCGGGGCCTCCGCCTATTATAACCAAATCAGTCATTATTTGCCCTCCTTAGTTTTGCCGACGGCAATGTTTGACTCTCCGCCGCATTTTGTAATGCTTTCGTATGGAATGTTTAATTCGTTCGATAAAATTTCGGCTACATACGGAAGACAGAATCCGCCCTGACATCTTCCCATGCCCGATCTTGTTCTGCGTTTTACGCCGTCAATATCGCGTGCCCCGGGGTTTGTGCGGATTGCGTCGATTATTTCGCCTTCGGTTACTGTTTCGCAGCGGCATATAATACGTCCGAATTCGGGGCGTTCTTTTATGATTTTGTTTTTTTCTTCAAGACTTGCTTCTTTAAAATATCTTGATGATTTTCTTTTCGGATTAAAGTTTTTGTTATCTTTTGAAATTGCGCCTTTTTCTTTAAGAAGGTTTGCGGCATATTCTGCAATTGCGGGAGATGCCGAAAGTCCCGGTGATTCTATGCCGGCAACGTTTAAAAATGTG
>CABUQL010000003.1 GCA_902493665.1 uncultured Eubacteriales bacterium | reverse complement strand
GTCGTAAACCGCATTTGCAACGTCGGAAATCTCCGCTCTTGTCGGACGCGGATTGTGAATCATCGACTCAAGCATTTCCGTTGCGGTTATAACCCTCTTTCCCTTGATACGGCATGTTGTAATAAGCTTTTTTTGGATCGACGGAAGTTCCTCGTACGGAATCTCCACGCCCATATCGCCTCTGGCAACCATAATACCGTCGCTGACCGAAAGTATTTCTTCAATGTTGTCAACGCCCGAGCGGTTTTCGATCTTTGCAATAAGGTCAATCTGATCGCCGCCGTTTGCGTTAACAAACTCACGTATGTCAATCATGTCCTGCTTGCACGAAACAAACGAACATGCAATGTAATCAACATCCATCTCGATACCGAAAAGGATATCGGCTTTGTCCTGCTCGCTAAGATACACCTGATGCAGAACCTTGTTCGGAAAACTCATGCTTTTTCTGTCGGAAAGCTCGCCGCCGGCAATAACACGGCAGAAAATCTCCTTGTCGTTTTTACCCGTAACCTTTAAAATTATAAGCCCGTTGTTGATTAAAACATTGTCGTCAATTTCAAGCTCGTTGGGCAGATTCTCGTACGATACCGAAACTTTTGTCTCATCGCCGACGATGTCCTCAGTGGTGAGTGTAAACTCGTCGCCGTCGTTTAGCATGATTTTGCCGTTTTTAAACGTTTTTATTCTGTATTCGGGGCCTTTTGTGTCGAGCAGCATTGCCGCAGGAATACCAAGCTCTTCTCTTGCCGCTTTGAAAAGATTCATTCGCTCTCTGTGTTCGTCGTGCGTTCCGTGCGAAAAATTAAATCTTCCGACGTTCATGCCGGCGCTTAGCATTTGTTTTAGTATTTCCTTGTCGGTGCACGCAGGTCCGAGTGTGCATATAATTTTTGTTTTTCTCATTTTTACAACACCCCGTTTTAAATTATTCCGGCAAGATGAAAAAACAAGCAGTGGCTAAAAGCTTGCCGAAATCGTTATTTATCATTAATTATTATTAATATACATCATAAAACTCAAAATAATTTCAGATTGTTAAATTTTTACCAAAATTCTTAGAGTTCAATCAAAAACAAACCGTTTTTTAATGTTTTTTAGCCATTACAAATAAATCCGAAATCAGAATTAATTATATCACAAACTGCGCAGTAAATCAATAATATTTACAATATCTTAACACAAAAATAACGCTGATTTTACTTAGTAATTTTATTCGTTACTTTTTTAAAAAAAGTAACCAAAAAACTTTCAGCGCAAAACTGTAGTTTTGCGGAGAGAAATTAAAAATCAAGAAATCAAACAGCCGAAAGCAACAGGTATTTTGTTTCTTTCGGCTGTTTTTGAATTTGTAAAAAACTATTTAATTTCTCCGTTTTCTTTTTCAAACCGTTCAATTTCTTTTCTTATAAGGTACAAAATCTCTCCGTTTGCGCTTCTTCCCTCATAAGCAGAAATATAATGCAATTTATAATGAAGATCAGCGTCAATTCTGATTCCCAAATGCTTGTCCTTAATTTTATCCATATAATCCTCCTATAAGTATAAAATGTACTTATTTTAAACTTAATATAAGTTGATTATATAAATAAAATGTCTTATAATGTGAATTGTGTACTTAAATTAAGTACACAAAATTTTTAAAAGGGATGTTTTAATGGAAAAAATATTTGCCAACGGAGAACCAATAATAATAAAAAACGGGCGATTTAAGAATCGCCCCTAGATAAATTGAATACGAAATAATTATATAGCCGAAAGAAAACATCATTTTATGTAATCTTTCGGCTGTTTGATTGCTTGATTTTTAATTTCTCTCTGCAAAACGACAGTTTTGCACGAGCGTTTTTTTGCTAAGCTTTTTTTCAAAAAAGCGCCTATAGGATGATCTTAATTGTATTTTTTCAGTGCGGCGAGAACGTCTGACGCATACATACTGTCGCAAATCACCGTAAAATCCGTATCGGAAAACGAGAAAAGCTTGATATCAACACCGCAATCGATTATATCGTCAACCACGAACGCCATTTTTTCGGGCGAATTTTTAAACCCGGCGCCTCTGATTGAAACCTTTGCGTTGCCGCTGCTTAAAACTGATAACGACGGTGTTGCCGAGTTGATTTTCTCAATGCACGCCGACGCATCGCTGTCGCTAACCGAAATCATAAGCGTTGACAGTTCGGAAGACGTGTCCGCCATTGTAATCATATCCACATTTATATCCGAAAGTAATGAAATAATTTCATTTATCTTAGAAAAATCAGTATTGTTTACCGATATAACCGAAATATCGTATGACACCGAAATATCGGAAACAGTGCCTCTTTCCATAGAATTTCATAACCTTTCCGTCAAGAATTATTTATTTCATTAAATCCTGCATATCGTAAAGCCCTGCGCCTTTTCCTGCAAGAAATTTTGCCGCTTTAATGCTTCCCGCCGCAAAAATCTCTTTGCTCATTGCAGTGTGCTTAAGCTCAATAATCTCATCGGTCCCGGCAAAAATCACCGAATGTTCCCCGACAATTGTACCGCCTCTTACAGAGTGTATGCCGATTTCGTTCTTTTCACGTTTTTGGCGCACACTGTGCCTGTCGTAAACATATTCGTATGCGTTTTGGCACGTGCTGTTTGCAGCGTCTGCAAGCATAAGCGCCGTACCGCTCGGAGCGTCTATTTTTTTGTTGTGATGCTTTTCGACTATCTCAATATCAAACGTATCGCTTAAAATCTCGGTTGCTTTTTTTACAAGATTAACAAGTAAATTCACACCGAGCGACATATTTGCGCTGAAAAATACGGGAACACTCTTTGCACAGTCGATAACCGCATTTTTTTGCTCATCGGAAAGCCCGGTTGTTGCAATAACAAGCGCAATTCCTGTTTTTTTGCAGTAGCCGGTGAGTTTTTTTGCATTGTCGGGATGCGAAAAATCTATTATAACATCGGTTTTTTCTTTGAAATCTTCGTAATTTGAATAAACGGGAAATCCGTCGAAAGAATCCGTGTTGATGTCAAAACCGCATACGATGTTTATAAGTTCGTCATCTTTTGCAAGCCTTGATATAACTTTTCCCATTTTTCCGTGCATCCGCTTAAAATAACATTAATCATATGTATTACTCCGTATAAATTTTGCGATTTACACTATGAACCGTGTAAGGTTTGACTTTTTAATTAAGCAAGCTTGATTCCGTAGTTAATCATGGCTTTTTTGAGAATTTCTAAGTGACTGTCGTCAATTTCGCAGAGAGGAAGTCTTAAAACTCCTGTGTCAAGCCCCATAAGTTTTAATGCCGCTTTTACGGGGATCGGGTTAACTTCGATAAAAAGTGCGTCTATAAGCTCAATTGCGTTAAGCTGAAGCTTTAATGCGCCTTTTGTGTCGCCTTCCAAGAATTTGTAAACCATGTCGTGCGTTTCCTTCGGCGCAACGTTTGCAAGCACCGAGATAACACCTTTTCCGCCGAGCGAAAGCACCGGAACCGTCATTTCGTCGTCGCCCGAATAGATGTCTATATCGGGACAGAGCGATGCCATTTTTGCGGTCTGCGAAATGTTTCCGCTTGCTTCTTTAATTCCGACAATGTTGTCAACTTTTGATAATTCAAAAAGCGTTGCCGGCGTAATGTTAAGACCTGTTCTCGAAGGAACGTTGTAGAGAATAATAGGCAGATTTACAGAATCCGCAATTGCCGTAAAATGCTTTACAAGGCCTTTCTGAGTAGTTTTGTTGTAGTAAGGCGTAACGGTTAAAAGACCGTCTGCGCCGACTCTTTCGGCTTCTTTTGAAAGCTCGATACCAAACGCAGTGTCGTTACTTCCCGTTCCTGCAACAACAGGAATTCTTTTGTTTATATATTTTACAGTGTGTGCAATAACATCAATATGTTCTTTTTCGCTCATAGCCGCAGCTTCGCCTGTTGTTCCGCATATTATTATGGCGTCGGTTGAATTTTCAACATGGAAATCAAGAAGTTTTTCCAAAGCTTTGTAATCAACTTCGCCGTTTTTGTCAAACGGTGTAACAATTGCAACACCGCTGCCTGTGAAAATAGTTTTTTTCACAGAAAATCCCTCCCAAAAATAAAATTACTTGTTTTCCCAATATTCAATAAGCTTCTGTGCAATCTGAACGGCGTTTGTAGCCGCGCCTTTTCTTATGTTGTCGGCAACAACCCAGAGATTAACGCCGCTTTCAACGCTTTCATCACGTCTGATTCTGCCGACAAATGTTTCGTTTTTGCCTGCGGCGTCAAGTGCGAGCGGATAAACATCGTGCTCAACGTCGTCCTGAACAATAATGCCCGGAGCGTTTTCGAGAACGCTTCTTAATTCGTCCAAATCAAACTGATTGTAAAACTCAACGTTTATAGATTCGCTGTGACTGCTGAAAACAGGCACACGAACGGTTGTTGCGGTAATTCTAATAGAATCGTCGCCGAGAATTTTTCTTGTTTCGTTAACCATTTTCATTTCTTCTTTTGTGTATCCGTTAGGAAGAAATACGTCAATGTGAGGCAAGCAGTTTCCTGCAATCTGATGCGGGAACTTTTTGGGAGCTTCGCCCTTAAGTCCGTTTTCAAGATCCTGCCATCCCGCAAGACCTGCACCCGAAACCGCCTGATATGTTGAGTATACAACTCTCTTTATTTTGTATTTGTCGTGAAGGGGCTTTAATGCAACCATTGCCTGAATTGTAGAGCAGTTGGGGTTTGCAATGATTCCGTTGTTCCATTTTATGTCGTCGGGATTAACCTCGGGCACAACGAGCGGAACCTTGGGATCCATTCTCCATGCGCTTGAGTTGTCTATAACAACAACGCCGTGCTCTGCCGCAATGGGAGCGAATTTTTCGCTTGTTGAGCCGCCTGCCGAAAAGAGCGCAATGTCGATATCCTTGTCAAACGAGTGTTCGTTTAATTCTTCGACAACGTAATCTTTTCCCATAAAGTTTACTGTTTTTCCGGCGCTTCTTTTTGAAGCCATTAAATAGTAATTTTCAACGGGAAGCTTAAACTCTTCCAAGACTTTTAAAAATGTTCTTCCCACCATGCCTGTTGCGCCTACAACGGCAATGTTGTATTTTTTCATTAAAAACACTTCCTTATTATGATGTTAAAAAAAGCGGAAGCTTTTTTGCGTCCGCCCGATTTTTAAAAACAAACGATAGCGCAACACTTTATGCCGGATTTTAATGTTTAAATTGAATAAACAAAACTTCCGGCCGGATCATCTTTTTAAGACGCACAACACTTTAATTAAAGTGACAGTTATACGCATATTATGCGCATCCCCAGACAATGTGCCCTACAGGGGGCATATTTCTTCGGCATTGCCACCTTTTATGCAACATCAAAGAACCTGTATTCTCAATTGCCGTACTTATTGACAACGCACCTCTATCTAGCATATATAATACCATTATATCGTGTATAAGTCAATAATTTATTACAAATATTCGAAAAAACTTGACATATCGCCCGCAATAATTTATTCTTATATTATATATGCCAAACACGTTTTTAAAATACACTTGGGAAGAGGATTTACATATGAAAAAGAGAATTTTATCCATACTGCTTGCGTTAACTTTTCTGACGGCTTCATTTACATCATATGCGGCAGGCGGCGGATATGAAACCATAAGGCTCGGACTGTTTTTCGGTTCGACGGCAAAAAACTGCGTAACGCTTAAAAGCGACGGCGGATTTTTAATAGGAACGGTCAAAAACGGCGTTTTTGAACAGGTTGCGGACGCTTTTCAAAACGAGCTTTTTGCACTCATCAACGCAAACGGTGTTATCGAAATAAACGGAATTTATGAAAATACCGATAAAAGCGAACTTTCCGTACGTCCGAAAAACGGTATTGTTTCGGTAAACGGTGTACGCTACAGAGGAAATATTATTCTTTTGCAGTCGCAAAATCTTATGACAATCATAAACGAAGTCGGACTTGAAGAATATCTTTATTCGGTAATCGGCAAAGAAATGTCGCCGTCATGGCATCTCGAGGCGCTTAAAGCACAGGCAATATGCGCAAGAACATATGCAATCAACAACCGGAACAAATACAGCTCATACGGCTTTAATCTTTGCACAACACAGGCAAGCCAGGTTTATCCGGGCCTTTCGAGCGAAACCGCAAGAACACGTCAGGCGGTTGACGAAACAAGAGGACAAACCGTTAAATACAACGGCAAAACGGCGCAGACATTTTTCTTTTCGTCGGACGGCGGAAAAACCGCAAATGTAAAATATGTTTGGGGCAGCAGTTTTCCGTACCTTATAAGTGTTGACGATCCTTTTGAAAATGCGGCGGAGCGTCTTATTCAAACTGGACCGCAAGCTTTACGGCATCGCAGATTAAAGAAAAGCTTGCCGCGGCGGGTGTTGACATTGGAAACATTATCGATATTTATATAGACGGTGCTGACAACGGCACTGTTTACAACCTCGTTATAAAGGGCGACAACGGACAGCATGTTTTGAAAAACGAAAAAACAAGAACTTTTCTCGGACTTAAAAGCCAGTTTTACACGGTAAATGTTTTCGGCGGCGAACTGACGCTCAAAAATGCATGGCTTTCTATAAAATCGGTGCTTCCGAGCGTTTACAAAACAAAGAACGAAAGCCTTATCGATGCCGTTATGAAAGGATATCCGGCAAACGGTGAAACAACGTTTGCGTTTAACGGAAAAGGCTGGGGACACAGAATAGGAATGAGCCAGTGGGGCGCAAAAGCGATGGCGGAAAAAGGCTACACTGCAGCGCAGATTCTTACATATTACTTCCCCGGAACAACAGTTGAATAATTACATAAATTTAAGGAAATGATTAAATGAAAACAAGTGATTTTTACTACGATTTGCCGAAAGAGCTCAGGACCCCTTAGAGGACAGAGCGTCGTCACGTCTTTTGGTGCTTGATAGAAAAACGGGAAATATTGAGCATAAAAAATTTTATGATATTAAAAATTATCTTAAAAAAGGCGACTGCCTTGTGCTTAACGATACCAAGGTTATTCCGGCAAGACTTTACGGCGCAAAAGAAGGCAGTGGCGGAAAAATTGAGTTTTTGCTTTTGAAAAGACATTCGACGGATGTCTGGGAGGTTATACTCCGCCCCGGAAAAAAGGCAAAGGTTGGTGCAAAGTTTGAATTCGGCGGCGGAAAGCTTAAAGCTGAAGTTATTGAGCATATGGAGAGCGGAAACAGGCTTGTAAAGTTTTATTACGACGGTCTTTTTGAAAATGTTTTGGACGAGCTCGGTCAAATGCCGCTTCCGCCGTACATCACGCATAAGCTTGCCGACAAGCAGCGTTACCAGACGGTTTATGCAAAAAATGACGGTTCTGCGGCGGCGCCTACGGCGGGACTGCACTTCACAAAAGAATTATTGCGGGAAATAAAAGATATGGGCGTAAACATCGCGTATCTTACTTTGCACGTGGGACTGGGAACATTTCGTCCCGTTAAAGTTGACGACGTTAAAAATCATAAAATGCATACGGAATATTACAGTATAAACGCAGAAACTGCCGATATCATAAACGAAACAAAGAAAAACGGCGGCAGAGTAATTTCTGTCGGAACAACTTCAACACGCGTTCTTGAAACTGTCGGCTCAGATGACGGATTTGTCAGTGCGCAAAGCGGCGAAACGGGGATTTTTATTTATCCGCCGTATAAATTTAAAATTGTTGATGCGCTTATTACAAACTTCCATCTTCCCGAATCAACGCTTCTGATGCTTGTAAGTGCGCTTGCGGGAAAAGAGAATATCGATAAGGCATATAAGTGCGCAGTCGATGAAAAATACAGATTTTTCAGTTTTGGCGACGCAATGTTTATAAAGTAAAAAGTTACTCATATATAATAAGGTAGGAAATTATGTTTAAAATATTAAAAAAGGAAAACAGAGCAAGACGCGGCGAATTTACAACGGTTCACGGAACGGTGCAGACGCCTGTTTTTATGAACGTGGGAACGCTCGGCGCAATAAAAGGCGCAGTGTCCACAATGGATTTGTATGATGTCGGCTGCCAGATTGAGCTTTCAAATACGTATCATCTTCATCTCCGCCCGGGCGACGAAGTTATAAAAGACCTCGGCGGACTTCACAAATTTATAAATTGGGACAGACCGATACTTACCGACAGCGGCGGATTTCAGGTGTTTTCGCTTGCAAAGCTCCGTAAAATCAAAGAAGAAGGCGTTTATTTTTCTTCACACATAGACGGAAGAAAAATTTTTATGGGTCCCGAAGAAAGCATGCGTATACAGTCAAACCTTGCGTCGACAATAGCGATGGCTTTTGATGAATGTGTTGCACTTCCGACAAAATATGAATATGCAAAACAATCGAGCGAGCTTACAATGCGCTGGCTTGAAAGATGCAAAGCCGAGATGAAACGTCTTAATTCGCTTGACGGTACAATCAACAAAAATCAAATGCTTTTCGGAATAAATCAGGGCGCAACGTTTGCCGACCTTCGAATCGAAAATATGAAAACCATCGCAAAGCTTGACCTTGACGGGTATGCAATCGGCGGACTTGCCGTGGGTGAAACGCATGCTGAAATGTACGAAACTTTAGATGCCGTTCTTCCCTATGCGCCGGAGGATAAACCGAGATACCTTATGGGTGTGGGAACGCCTGTTAACATTTTGGAATCGGTTGACCGAGGAATCGACTTTTTCGACTGTGTTATAGCGGCGAGAAACGCAAGACACGCAAATCTTTTTACTCAGCACGGATATATGAATCTTTTGAACGCAAAATATGAACGTGATATGCGTCCGATAGACGAAGAGTGCGGCTGTGAGGCGTGCAGACATTATTCGAGAGCGTATATCAGACATCTTTTTAAAGCAAAAGAAATGCTTGCAATGCGGCTTTGCGTTCTACACAACCTTTATTTTTACAATAATTTGATGAAGGAAATCCGCGAAGCTATTGAAAATGGCAGTTTTGCAAAGTATAAAGAACAAAAAATTGCCGATTTTTCACAAAGAATATAATAAATTGACAAATTCTATTGACAAAAAAGATATAAAATTATAAAATAATAAGGATAATGGATATTAATTTGAAAAATTGAAATACAATAGCTTTCGAAGGGGGAAAAAAGTTGTCGGTTAAATATATATTTGTAACGGGCGGCGTTGTATCGGGTCTCGGAAAAGGTATTACGGCGGCATCGCTTGGCAGACTCTTAAAAGCGCGCGGTCTGAAGGTAACAATTCAGAAGTTCGACCCGTATATTAACGTAGACCCCGGAACGATGAGTCCGTATCAGCACGGCGAGGTTTTTGTTACGGACGACGGAGCTGAAACAGACCTTGATCTGGGTCATTATGAAAGATTTATCAACGAAAATTTAAGTGTAGACAGTAATGTTACAACAGGTAAAATTTACTGGTCGGTAATTTCAAAAGAACGCCGCGGCGATTTTTTGGGCGGAACGGTTCAGGTTATTCCGCATATAACAAACGAAATTAAAGATAAAATTTACAGTGTTGCAAAAACAACGAACACAGACATTGTAATTACGGAAATCGGCGGAACGGTCGGCGATATCGAAAGCCTTCCGTACCTTGAAGCGATAAGACAGGTTTCGGCGGATGTCGGAAAAGAAAACTGCCTTTATGTTCACTTAACGCTCGTTCCGTATCTTTCGCAGTCGGGCGAACAGAAGAGCAAACCCACCCAGCACAGTGTAAAAGAGCTTTTGGGGCTCGGAATCCAGCCGGATATAATCGTTTGCAGAACGGAGATCGGTCTTACACAGGATTTCAAAGAAAAAATCGGACTTTTCTGTAACATAAAACCCGAAGCGGTAATTGAAAACACAAACGCTTCTATTATATATGAAGTTCCGCTTATGCTTGAAAACGCAGGTCTTGCAAAAGTTGCCTGCGACAGACTTAAGCTTACGGACAAAGACCCCGACCTTTCAAACTGGAAGGCAATGGTTGAAAAAATCAGAAATATCAAAGATGAAGTTACAATTGCACTTGTCGGAAAATACGTTGCACTTCACGATGCATACATAAGTGTGGTTGAATCTCTCAAACACGGCGGAATCGCAAACAACGCAAACGTAAATATCAAGTGGGTTGATTCCGAGCTTGTTACAAAAGAAAATGTTGCTTCTTATCTGTCGGATGTCGACGGCGTAATAGTTCCCGGCGGCTTCGGCGACAGAGGAATTGACGGAATGATATATTCAATTGAGTATGCGAGAGTAAACGATATTCCGCTTTTCGGAATATGTCTCGGCATGCAGCTTGCGGTTGTTGAATACGCAAGAAATGTTTTGGGCTATGAAGACGCTCACAGCACGGAGTTTAATCCCAAAACAACACACCCCGTAATTGACATTATGGACGAACAGAAAGAAATTTCCGATATGGGCGGAACGATGCGCCTCGGTCAGTATCCGTGCAGCTTAAAAGAAGGCGGCAAATGCAGAGAGCTTTACAATATGCCTCTTATATATGAACGCCACCGCCACCGCTACGAATTCGGAAACAAATTCAGAGAAGACTTCAAAAACAACGGCATATTCATTTCGGGAACATCGCCCGACGAAAATCTCGTCGAAATAATTGAGCTTCCGGCGAATAAATGGCATGTGGGAGTTCAGTTCCACCCCGAATTTAAATCCCGTCCGAACAAACCGCATCCGCTTTTTGCAAGCTTTATTTCGGCAGCGGCAGACAGAAAAAACGGGAAATAATTAAAAATTGTGCAAAAAACGCGCGAATTGTTACAAGTGTTTTTCAGAAATCGTAATAATATTTCGGTATTTTTACATTTCTGTTACAACAATAAATTGTTCTTGACGGTATGGGTTTCCTATGCTAAAATGAACACAGAGTCAGACGTTAAAGTTTGATAGTGTTAAGTTGTGATGAAAGAGATGCAGCTTAAACACGAGTAAAACATCTCTTTCAAAATACATATTATAAGGGAGGATTTGAGAATTATGAAAAATCTCAAAAAAGTGTTGGCACTTGTTATCGTTTTCGCAATGATGATGAGCACAGCTGCATTTGCAGGTTCAGTATTCCCGGACGTTGCAGATGACGCTACATATGCAAGTGCTGTTACAACATTGTCACAGCTTGGATTATTCACAGGCGACGACAAAGGTAATTTCAACCCGGATGCAACAATCACAAGAGCTGAATATGCAGTTATTATGACTAGATTGGCTGGTATCACAGCTTCTGGTACTGCAGACTTCACAGATGTTCCCGCAAGCCACTGGGCAACAGGTTACATCAATGCTGCATCACAGAATGGTTTAATCAAAGGTTACGGCGATGGAAACTTCGGTCCTGAAGATCCGGTTAAATATGAAGAAGCTGTAACAATGCTTATCAGAGCATTGGGATATGAACCTTTGGCAGTATCTAAAGGCGGATATCCGCAGGGCTACATCACAGTAGCTTCACAGTACGGCTTGCTTGCAGGCGTTACTGGCACACAGGGTGCTGGCGCTCCCAGAGCAGTTGTTGCTGTTATGACTTACAATGCACTCGATATTCCTGTTGTTGAACAGACAGGTTTCGGTACAGATGTTAAGTACGAAATCATGAAGAAAAATGATGACCATGACAAAGCTACATTGCTTACAAGACTTGGTATCTACAAATTAGGCGGCGTTACTGTTGCTAATGAAAAAGTAGCATACGTTGGTTCTGTAGAAGACAAAGGTTACATACAGATCAGAGTTACTGACGACTATGACAACCCTGTAAAAGCTTTGAGCTTTGACGACAAAGGCAAACTTACAGAAGGTAAAGAATATCAGTTCAAAGATGAAAACGGTCTTACTGAAAACATCATGGCTATGAACGCTACTTTCTATTTGAAAGAATATGCTAGCAACAAATACGAAGTTGTTGCTGCTGAACTCGATGACGGTTCAACAGACAGCGTTGTAATTGATGCAGCTGATATCGACCTTGCTGAAACAAAGTTTGACAAAGCTTCTGTTGCTTACTACAAAGACGGTGCTTCTAAAACATCTACACTTAAATTGGAACCGTTCAATGGTAGCGAAAGAAAATATTCAATCGTTGTTAACAACACAGTAATTGAAGATGGTTCTGATTATACACAGTTCATCACAGACTTTAACAACGACAAATTCACAGGCGATGTTGAATTCATTGACTGGGATAACAACAACAAATATGATATCGTTAAATTTACAGTTTACACACACGTTATCGTTGACAGTGTAAACAAAAATGCAGGAACAATCACAACATACAACAAAGGCGCTAAGAAAATTGACTTAGACGTTGACAATGATGATGCAGTTGTTTCTGTAAAAGATACAAAAGGCAACGCTGTTGATTACACAACTCTTAAAGAGTATGATGTATTGGCATTGATCGTAGCTCCTTATGACCTTACTTCTTTGAATGACGCTTCTTACACATCACTTGATGTTGTAGTTCTCGGCGACAGCAAAGTAACAGGTAAAGTTAAAGGACAGGGTAAAGATTCAAGCACAAACGAAGCTTACATCACAATTGATGGTAAGAGATACACTGTTACAGATGAAAAAACAATGTACACAGAAAATGACATTGACCTTGGTAGCGAAGGTGACTTCTTCATCGGTATCGACGGTAAAGTTGTAGGATTCAAAGGTTCTAAGTCTTCTAACAGCAACTACGGTTTTGTTATAAGCGCTTATGCTCCGGACGGTTCTTCAAACGCTAACATGACAATCCTTAACAAAGAAGGTAAAGTTGTAACTTACAATTACGCTTCTAAGATTGAATTTATCAATCCTGACAGTGAAAATTCTGTAAAAATTTCTTTGACAGATACAGACTTCAAAGATGTTAATAAGATTGTTAAAGATACAACTTGGGCTTCAATCTTCTCAGCTAAAAACGTTAAAAAATCATTGGCAAAAGCTTTCGATGCTGACCTCGTAGCTCTTAAAGACTACGGTACAGGAAAAGAATCTGATGCTGATAAAGAACTTGTTATCAAAGAAAGACTTATTAAATTCGATGTAAACGCTTCCGGCGAACTCGATGAAATTATTCCTTCTTCTACAAAATCTTCATCAGACTTTACAGCATACATTGCTGGTACTGAGGCTAGTCCGGTAACTTACAAAGCTTCTACACAGAAACTTGACAGAGCACTTGCTGACGATGCAGTAATCTTCAACATTGACTGGGATGACTTTAACGATTCAACTATTAAAGATCTCACATTCCTCGTTGATGATGATGAATACAGTGCAGTTCTTTATGATAAGAATGACGATGCTGAATACGGCGCAGTAGTTCTTAAAAATTCAGATGCTACATTTGTATCAGGTTCACCTCTTGCAATTGTAACAGATGTTGAAGATACTGAAGACGCTGACGGCGAAAAGACTCTTACAATCACTGCTACAGTAGCTGGTGAAACTAAGACAATCGTATTCAACGACGATACAGACAACAAGACAACAGTTGGTTCTTCTTGGTCTGATATCAAATTCGGTACAATCCTTCTTTATAATGCAGATGCAAAGGGTATCGTTGATGCTTACGCTGTAGTAGGTAAAGTATCTTACGATTCTAACAACGAAAATCCTGAATTCGCATTCAACAAAGACTTTAAGACAAATCCATCGAAATTCAATGTAGATCCTTCTAAAGCTACAGACGATGATGCTTACTACTTCGGTGTTCTTACAAAGAACGGTTCTAAAGCAGTAGATATCAACGTAATCGACAGAGTATCTGCAGATAAATCTTCATCAGTTTCGCTTTCTGGTTTGTCAAATGCTGATGAATACTACTTCACAAAGAAAGGTAGAAATAAATCACTCACAGTTGGTACTTCAGTAGACAGCATTGAAGAAGCATCAACAGATTCAAACTACCTCGTACTTGTAAGAGTAAATGAAGATTCTATCCAGGAAATCTTCGCATTCAACAGAGAGTACACAGATGCTGAAATCAGCAAAATCACTCCTGCTTCAACTTCAGAAGTAAAAGCTGAAGAAGTTAAAAAAGAAACAAAAACTGAAACAGAAGTTAAAGCTGAAGATACAGTTAAAGAAGAAACTGTAGAATTGGAAGACGTTGAAATTGATCTTTAATTCTTAAGGTTTAATAATAAATATGCACCTCGTATGAGGTGCATATTTTTTTGTAAAAAATATTCTATAAGCGCTTTTTGAAAAAAGTAAGGCTGTAGAAAGTTAAACACTTAATGCATTATTTTGAATAATGTGCCGGCAATTTTTATGGAGTTAATTTTTTTACAGGCAAACAAGCGAGTGAAGGCAATACTTTGTGTATTACCAAGTGAGTTTGTGCAGTATGGGAGAAAATCGGCCCTACAAATCTACTCGATTTCAAAATTCCTTTTGCAAAGTTATTCCCAAAAACGCATATTAAATATAAAGAATAACATAAAAGCAAACAAAAAACCGAAAACAACAAAATTTCTGTTGCTTTCGGTTTTAAATATTCTATATTCAAGGTGTTGTAAGGACAATTCACGAATTGTCCGCAAAAACAAACTGTAAAATTTGTTTTTCCTGTGGCTGCGTGGATTGCATTGCCCATAAATTTATACTCCGCAAAACGATAGTTTTGCACTTAAAGTTTTTGCTAAGCTTTTTTCAAAAAGCGTATCTTGTTTTTCGGATTTTGTCTTCCGCAAAACGACAGTTTTGCGCAAGCGTTTTTTGGTTACTTTTTTACTAAAAAAGTAACACATAAAAAGTAACACATAAAAAGTAACATATAAAAAGTAATTCACTAAGCTTACTTTCTTTTTACGAGGTCCTCTCCCACCTTGTATATGTCGCCGGCGCCCATTGTAATAACAATATCGCCATCCTTTGCATTCTTTGCAATGTAATCCTCAATTTCTTCAAATGTCTTAAAATATACGGCGTTTTCCATTTTGTCGGCAAGCTGTTTTGATGAAACAAGCCCCGTGTCCTTTTCGCGCGCTGCATAAATGTCGGCAAGAACAACGTGGTCGGCATAAGATAATACTTTTATAAAATCATCAAATAAAACTTTCGTTCTGGTATAAGTGTGCGGTTGAAATACGCACCAAATCTCGTTAATTTCCATTTTCGATGCCGTTTTGAGCGTTGCTTTAATTTCCGTCGGGTGATGCGCATAGTCGTCGTAAACGGGAATGCTACCCATGTACCCCTTCTTCTCAAAACGTCTGTGCGTTCCGTGGAACGACTCGATTCCGTGTTTAATTTTTTCAACGTCAAATCCAAGCTCAACACCGCATGCAAACGCCGCAAGTGCGTTGTAAACATTGTGCGTGCCGATAACACCGAGCATTAAATCCGTAACATATTCGCCCTTGTAGTAAACGTCAAAATGCGCTTTGCCAAAGGCGTCAAACGTAATGTTTTTTGCGGTAAAATCCGCCTCGTGCCTGCCGATTGTGATAATTGCGCAGTTTGCTTTTTTTGCGGCTTTCATACTGTTTTCGTTGTCGCAGGACACAATAAGCACACCGTCCGACGGGATTTTTGCGGCAAAATCGCCGAATGTATCAATAATTTCGTCAATATCTTTAAAATAATCAAGGTGATCTGCATCAACATTTAAAATAATGCCAATTTTGTAGCAGAATTTTAAAAAGCTTCTGTGATATTCGCAAGCCTCCGTAAGAAAAATGTCCTTGCCGCCCGTTCTTAAATTTCCGCCGATTGCGTCAAGCTCTCCGCCAACCATAATAGTCGGGTCGGTTTCGTTTTCCAAAAGCACGTGCGATATCATTGACGTCGTTGTCGTTTTTCCGTGCGTACCCGAAACGGCGATTGCCGTTTTGTACTGTTTCATAATGTATCCTACAAGCTCGGCGCGCTCAACCGATTTTATCCCCCTTCTTCTCGCTTCGCAAAGCTCGGGATTGTCGTCGGAAATTGCCGCCGTGTAAACAACAAGGTCGGGATCTTTAATATTGTCCGCACTGTGTCCGATTGTAACAGAAGCACCGCTTTTTATAAGGTCATCTGTCAAGTGCGAGCTTTTCATATCGGAACCGGAAACTTTAACGCCGTTTGAAAGCAAAATCTTTGCAAGACCGCTCATACTTATGCCGCCGATACCGATAAAATGAACATAATTCATAAAATTTTTCAACACCTTCCAAAATGCGGGTATCATAGATACATATATTATACTACAGAAAAACAAAAAATAAAATAGATATGGCTAAATTTGTTGAAAAAAATTTTACTTTTTGGTATAATAATATAGATATAATAGGATTAAAATTTTGATTTTTATATAGAAGGAAGTGAGTTTATGCCCGATTTTAAGCTTGTGTCAGATTATAAACCGATGGGCGACCAGATTGACGCCATTAAAAAGCTTACAAAGGGAATAAACGACAAAAGAAAAGGTCAGACGCTCCTCGGCGTTACGGGAAGCGGCAAAACCTTTACAATTGCAAATGTCATTGCAAACGTGAATAAGCCTACCCTTGTTCTGGCGCACAATAAAATCCTTGCCGCTCAGCTTTGCAGTGAATTTAAGGAGTTTTTCCCCGAAAATGCGGTTGAATATTTTGTTAGCTATTACGATTATTATCAGCCGGAGGCATATATTCCCAACACCGATACTTATATCGAAAAAGATTCTTCAATAAACGACGAAATAGATAAACTCAGGCACAGTGCAACGTCTGCGCTTTTTGAAAGACGTGACGTAATAATCGTTGCGAGCGTGTCGTGCATATACGGCCTCGGCGACCCTGACGATTATAAAAACCTCATAGTTTCGCTCAGAGTCGGAAACGAAATGGACAGAAACGAGCTTTTGCGAAAGCTTGTTGATATTCAGTATTCGAGAAACGACATCGACTTTCAAAGAGGAACTTTCAGAGTGCGGGGCGACGTTGTTGAGGTTTTTCCCGCAAGTTCAAACGACAGCGCAATAAGAATAGAATTTTTCGGCGACGAAATTGAAAGAATATGCGAAATCGACGTCCTCACCGGCGAAATAAAGGGTTTTCGCTCATACGCTGCAATTTTCCCGGCATCCCACTATGCAACCACAAAGGAAAAAATGAAACGTGCGATTAAGACAATATCGGACGAACTAAGCGAGCGCTGCATGGAACTTAAAAAGCAAGATAAAATTCTTGAAATGCAAAGGCTTTTGCAAAGGACAAATTACGACCTTGAGATGATGCAGGAAATCGGATTTTGCCAGGGAATCGAAAACTATTCAAGGCACATAAGCGGCAGAGAGCCGGGCAGCAGACCGTATACTCTTATTGATTACTTTCCCGACGATTTTTTGCTTGTTGTTGACGAATCGCACGTTACAATACCTCAGGTGCGTGCAATGTATGCGGGCGACCGCTCAAGAAAAGAAACGCTTGTTGAATACGGATTCCGTCTGCCGTCTGCATTTGATAACAGACCGCTTAATTTTGCAGAATTTGAATCGCTTATAAATCAGGCAATATACGTAAGCGCAACACCGGCGCAGTACGAAAAAGAACACTCGTCGCTTGTTGCCGAGCAGGTTATAAGACCGACGGGACTTCTTGATCCCGAAGTTTTTGTAAGACCTGTTAAGGGACAGATTGACGATTTGATATCCGAAATAAAAAGCGTAACAAAAAGCGAAGGCAGAGTTCTTGTTACAACGCTTACAAAAAAACAGGCAGAGGCGCTGACCGACTTTTTAAAAGATGCGGGAATAAAAGTCCGCTATATGCATTCCGACATCGACACAATTGAGAGAATGGAAATCGTAAGGGATTTGCGTCTTGGCGTTTTTGATGTTTTGGTGGGAATAAACCTTTTAAGGGAAGGACTTGATATCCCCGAAACAAAGCTTGTTGCAATACTCGACGCCGACAAAGAAGGATTTTTAAGAAGTGAAACATCGCTTATTCAGACGATAGGAAGAACGGCAAGAAATGCCGAAGGCAGAGTTATTATGTACGCCGATAACATCACACGTTCAATGGAGGCGGCAATTAGCGAAACCGAGCGAAGAAGAAAAATCCAGAGCGAATACAACAAAGCTCACGGCATTACCCCGAAAACAATTAAGAAAGATATAAGAGATGTCATAATGACATTTACCGAAGACGATAAAAACAAGGAAAGCAAAAAAGAAGTTAAAGGAGCGACAAAAGAAGAAAAAATTGCAGCGCTCAAACTTCTTATGCAAGAGGCGGCGCAAAAACTCGAATTTGAAAAAGCCGCAAAATACAGAGATGAAATTGAAAAGCTTAAAAGAAAACCGATTTAACCGGATAATTTAAGGTGATGAAAAATGGATATAGTTATAAAAGGAGCAAAAGAGCACAACTTAAAAAACATAGATATAACAATTCCCAGAGATAAATTTGTTGTTTTTACAGGTCTTAGCGGTTCGGGAAAATCATCGCTTGCTTTTGATACGATTTATGCCGAGGGACAAAGACGTTATGTGGAATCGCTTTCGTCATATGCACGTCAGTTTTTGGGACAGATGGACAAGCCGGATGTTGAATATATAGAAGGCTTGTCGCCCGCAATAAGCATTGACCAGAAAACGACGAGCAAAAACCCGCGTTCGACTGTCGGAACAGTAACGGAAATTTACGATTATTTAAGACTTCTCTTTGCGAGAATCGGCGTACCGCACTGTCCGAAATGCGGAAAAGTTATAAAGCAGCAGTCCATAGACGAAATAACGGACAAGGTTATGTCGTTTGAAACGGGCACAAAAATACAGATTCTTGCACCTGTTATAAGAGCGAAAAAAGGCGAGCACAAAAAAGTTTTTGAGGACGCAAAAAAGAAGGGTTATGTAAGAGTGCGCGCTGACGGTGTTGTGTATGACTTGTACGAAGACATAAATCTTGAAAAAACAAAAAGACATTCAATTGAAATTGTTATTGACCGTCTTGTTATAAAAGACGGAATTAACCAGCGTCTTACGGATTCTGTCGAAAATGCGCTTTCCATTTCAAACGGTCTTGTTATAATTGAAAAAATCGGCGGAAAGGAATATACTTTCAGCCAGAATTATGCGTGCAGCGACTGCGGAATAAATATAGATGAGCTTTCGCCGAGAATGTTTTCGTTTAACTCTCCGTTCGGCGCATGCCCAAGATGTTCCGGGCTCGGAACTTTAATGGAAATCGACCCCGATATAATCATACCCGATAAAAGTCTTTCTCTTGCGGAGGGGGCAATAAAAGCAAGCGGATGGAACGTTTCCGACCCGAAAAGTATCGCTTATGCAATGCTTAAAGGTTTTGCAAAATATTTCGGTTTTGACTGGCATACACCGCTCGACCGGCTTGACGAAAAAATTTACGATGCACTTTTGTACGGAACGGGCACAGACGCCATAAACTACCACTACAAATACGATGTAAATCAGCCGTTTGAAGGAATTGTAACAAATCTTCAAAGGCGTTACAAAGAAACGTTTTCAAGCTATATGCGCTCGGCAATCGAGGAATATATGGGAAACCGCACATGCCCCGAATGCCACGGCGAAAGGCTTAAGAGCGAAACGCTTGCGGTTACGGTCGGCGGAAAAAACATTGCCGAAGTTACAAAAATGCCTGTAAAAGAGTGCAAAGAGTTTTTTGAGAATTTAGAACTTTCCGAAAAGGAAAAAATCATATCAAGACAGATTTTAAAAGAAATAAACGCAAGACTTAAGTTTTTAATAGACGTCGGACTTGACTATTTAACACTTGCAAGAAGCGCAGGAACGCTTTCGGGCGGAGAGGCGCAGAGAATACGTCTTGCAACGCAGATAGGTTCGGGACTTACAGGCGTTTTGTATATTTTGGACGAGCCGAGCATAGGACTTCATCAGCGTGATAATGACAAACTGCTTGCAACCTTAAAAAAATTAAGGGATTTGGGAAACACACTTATAGTTGTTGAGCACGACGAGGACACAATGCGTGCGGCGGATTATATTGTGGATATCGGTCCCGGAGCGGGAGCATACGGCGGTGAGGTTGTTGCAACGGGCACTGCCGAAGAAATAATGAAAAACGAAAACAGCCTTACGGGTCTTTATCTTGGCGGAAAGAAAAAAATCGAAGTCCCCGAAAAAAGAAGATGCGGAAACGGAAATTATTTAAAAATTGTAGGTGCGGCGCAAAACAATCTTAAAAATATAGACGTTAAAATTCCGCTCGGAAAATTTGTTGCCGTAACTGGCGTGTCGGGCAGCGGAAAGAGCAGTCTTATAAACGAAATTTTGTATAAAACGCTTGCCGCAAAGCTTAACGGAGCAAAAACCAAAGGCGGAGCGTGCAAAAAAATCGAGGGAATTGAGCATCTTGACAAGGTTATAAACATCGACCAATCGCCTATCGGCAGAACGCCGAGGTCAAACCCCGCAACGTATACGGGCGTCTTTACCGATATAAGGGAAGTTTTTGCAAACACAAACGAGGCAAAGGTAAGAGGCTACAATTCATCGCGTTTCAGCTTTAATGTAAGCGGCGGACGGTGCGAGGCGTGCACGGGTGACGGAATACTTAAAATTGAAATGCACTTTTTGTCGGACGTTTATGTTCCGTGCGAGGTTTGCAAGGGCAAACGCTACAACAGAGAAACGCTTGAGGTTAAATACAAAGGCAAAAGCATAAGCGATGTGCTTGATATGACGGTTGAAGAAGGTCTTGAATTTTTCAAAAACATTCCGAAAATCGAAAGAAAACTTAAAACTCTTTCTCAGGTCGGACTCGGATATATTAAAATCGGTCAGCCTTCAACAACGCTTTCGGGCGGAGAGGCGCA
>CABUQL010000002.1 GCA_902493665.1 uncultured Eubacteriales bacterium | reverse complement strand
GTAAGCCGAACCGCTTGCTTTAAATGCAACAACATTCGGGCTTAAAAGATACGTTTTTCCGTCGCTCGTTGTAAGCGATGTATGATTTAAAGATTCAACTTTTTCATTAAGCGATGCCAATGCAAACACTCCCTGAACACCTTTCTTTGAATCAACGAGTATTCTTACAGGCGTTCCGCGCGATACCGAACTGTATTTTGTACCGCTGTCCGAAAGCGTTCCCGAAAGTGTTGTAAACACATACGACGACGGGCCTTCATCGCTTTTCTTTACCGTTGTTGCGGCGCCGTATGTATACATATCACCTGTAACATCTTTTAAAATCAGCTTGTTTATTTCGCCGTTCTCGTTGTACTGTTCATAAAGCACCGACGAAGTTCCGATTTCAATTCCGTTAAGTCTTTGCAGATATGTTTTGTTGTAACAAGTCATATCGCCGATAGATGTGGAGTAAACCTCCAAAATTTCAACATCATCAGCTATTTTTGTTGTTCCGAGCTTTTTGTTTGCACTGTCAAACGTTCCGTAAAGCTTGCTTTTCGAATTCTGAACGGAGATTTTTCCCGTTCCGTTTGTATAGCTTACCGTAACAACTCTGTTTTTGTAATCCTTGTAATCTTTGTCAACCTTATATTCTCCGACGTTTCCGTCCGTACCGGCAATTTTTGCGTAATAAGATGTGTAATCGCTGCCGTTTGCGTCTGTGTACGTCTTGTTTCCCGTTTCAATAAGATAACCTGCGCTTGAAATATCGTCGCTTGACGAAGATACTATATCTGCAATCTGACCGTCTTTTCCGATAAGAAGCGTTACGGTGTCGCCGTAATTAAACTCTCCGCCCGATGAAAGCTTTGCAAAAGCCTCGGCGCTTTCAACACCGTAGCTTACGCCGGATACGGTAACACTTGTCAAGGCGTCTTTGTTCGGAGTTGCGCTTTCATAAACACCTACAACCTTCTTTGTATATCCGAAAAGCATACCCATTTCTTTGCTGTAGTACACAATATCGTTTTTCTGAAGCGATGCAAAATCGGATTTCTTTCCGTCACGGATAACCTTTGTATCGGACGTAATGCCGTATTTTGAATACCATGAAGAATTATTTACCGTAATCGGGCCTTTAAGATTTCCTTCTTCATAAACAACATAATCGATGTCGCCGTCCGAGTCGTATTTAACATTTAATATATCGCCCATTTCCATATTCTGCTTAATTGTACGTTGTCTGTTTGTCCTCGTCCTCATAAACGGATATCGAATTGTTAAAGTTTATCTGTTCAATGTTTCCGTTGTTGTAAACAAGCACTTTGTCATCAAGAACGGTATATACAATAAAGCTTGTCATATTCATTTTGTCAAGAGCCGAGCTTACGGTCTTCGGCACAAGAACGGTATAGTCAACAACGCCTTTATCATTTTTGTAAACTTTAAATGTATCACCCGTTTTTGCCGACGATATGCTTGATGCGTACGTCATTGTCTGCGATTTGTAATACGTTGTTGTTCCTTCGCTTATATCAAGAACCTCGCCGTTTAAAAGAAGGTCTTTACCCATTTTTGCCGTCACACTGTATTCGTCAACGCTTTGAGTACACGGAATAAATGCGGTAGCCTCATCGCCGTCTTTTATAACAAGGTCGCCTTTTCTGCCGAGAAGCGATTTTTGAAGGTCAAAGCTTACCTTAAACGTTCCCGCCGTTGTGGAAACCTTTCCTGCGCCGACAGATGTGTCCTCGTCGGAGGTTGCAAGCAAAATAACATCCTCGGTTATTTTTGAATCAAACTCAACTATGTACTTGTCCGAGGTTTTGTTTTTCTTCGTATTTAAAAGATTGTAAGTAAGGATAACACAGTCACGTCTTGAAAGTGCGTCGCCGATATTTTTCGAAACACCGTCACTTAATCCGATATTTTTTGCAATTCCGACCTGTGCATACGGCCATGACGAACCGAAATCGTCATCGGAATATCCCAAAAGTTTTAAAAATATCGTAATTCCTTCTTCGTATGTAACAATATTGTCGGGACGGAATGTTGCATCCTCATAACCGTTTACAATATCGTTTGAAAGCGCAAGTTGAACATACGGCGCAGCCCAGTGGCTGTACGGAACGTCTTTAAACGGCGATACCGACAGATTTGTTGCAACACTGTTTCTGAATGATGATGCCGCAACCGCAATTTTTGTAAATTCCGCTCTGGTAACAAGGTCGTCAAGCCTGAAGTTGCCGTCGGGGTCGCCTTTAATAATATTAAACTGCGAAACAAAATCTATGTAACTGTCAATATCTCCTTCGGCAAAAACCGCAGTAAATGATGACATAATAATTAAAATTGCAAGCGCAGCTGAAAGTATTTTCTTCGACAAAATAATTCCTCCTTTATTAATCGTATCTTAATGCGTCTATAGGATTAAGCGAAGCCGCTTTTTTTGCGGGGAAATATCCGAATGCAATACCTATAAGCGCCGAAACTATAAACGATATTGCAACCGCTCCTATTGAAAGCTTTGCGCTCAGGCCGTTGTCAAGGGTTTTTCCTATCCACGTGACAACTCCGTTTCCCGCGACTCCGAAAAGTATTCCCAGAACTCCGCCTATGCAGCTTGTTGTAATTGCCTCAACAACAAACTGGCTCATAATATCCCAGGGCGCCGCTCCGAGCGATTTTCTTATGCCGATTTCCCTTGTTCGCTCCGTTACAGATACAAGCATGATGTTCATAATTCCTATTCCGCCTACAAGAAGCGAAACACCTGCAACGCCTGCACCCATTGCCGTCATTGTTCCGACAAGGTCGTTTAGTTCATCAATAATACTCGACATATTTGTTACCATGTATGCGTCCGTTGATGAAAAAATTTTGTAAAGATATTCTTCGATTTTTTCCTGTGCAGCGTCCGCAACGTCTTTTGATGCCGCGCAGAATGTGTAGCTTCCTATTGAAAAACTGTATGCAAGCTTTTGCGCAAGCGTATACGGAATAATTATTTTATCGTCGCCCGACGATTCGCTGCTGTCTGCAGTTTCTTCAAAAACGCCGACAACATTAAAAGTTTTTCCGTTAAGTTTAAGTGTTTTTCCGATTGCCTGATCTCTCGATCCGAAAAGTTCATCGGCAACATAAGTTCCTATAACGCAGTTAGGAAGTCTTTCTTCGCAGTCGATATATGTAATTTCGCGTCCGTATTCAATTTCCGTGCTTGAAACCATAGGGTACGAATCGCTCACACCCATAACGCTTGTTGTATCAAGATTTGTGTTTCCGTTTTTTACGGATGCGCCGGCAACCGTTATTGCAGGCGACATTGCCTTAAACAAATCGGGATTGTCGTCAACAAGATTTTGCATATCGTCAATGTCAACACTTCTGTTTCCGCCCCGGCCCTTTATTGTAACCGATATATTCGTTGCGCCCATACTTTCAAAAGTATCAAGCACATCGCTTGTCATTCCGTTTACAAGACTCGTTATAATTATAACAGCTCCGACACCGATAATTATACCAAGCATTGTAAGAAATGAACGCATTTTGCTTCCCATAAGACTTTTTACGGCAAGCGTGAAAGATTGTTTTATGTTCACTTTTCCACTTCCTTCGGTATAGTATCGGAAATTATTTTTCCGTCCTGTATTCTTACTATTCTTTTTGTCTGCTCGGCAAGCGAGTTGTCATGAGTAATTAAAACGATTGTCGTTCCGTCGGCATTAAGCTCTTTTAAAAATTCCATAACCTCTCTGCCTGTTTTAGAATCAAGCGCACCGGTAGGTTCATCGGCAAGAATAACAGGCGGATTGCCCGCAAGCGCTCTTGCAATTGAAACCCTTTGCTGCTGGCCTCCCGAAAGCTGCGACGGAAATTTTTTAACTCTGTCGGAAAGTCCGACTCTTTCAAGTGCTTTAATTGCCCTTTCATGACGCTCTTCGGCGCTCATTTTTCTGTAAATAAGCGGCAGTTCAACGTTTTCTTCTATTGTAAGCTTAGGTATAAGGTTATATTGCTGAAATATAAAACCAAGCTCCTTATTTCGTATTCTTGCAAGCTCTTTTTCATCAAGCGTGCTTACGTCGTGACCGTTTAAAAAATACTTTCCTCTTGTGGGAATGTCAAGGCAGCCTATAATATTCATACATGTTGATTTTCCGCTTCCGGATGAACCTACAATTGCCGTAAATTCGCCCTGCTCAATTTTTAAAGACACACCGTCGAGAGCTCTAATTTCACTGTCGCCGTCAGAATATATTTTGTAAACATCAATAAGCTCTATCATATTTTTGCTCCTTGCTGTATGTTATTTGCACGTTTTGTAAGGCGCTGAAAGCCAAGGCTATCGCGTTTTGCATTATTCTCTCGGACCTCTGACGACGGCTCCTCTGCCGGGGCTTACCTGCATGCTGCCTCCGGGGCCTTCTTGCACATCGCCGCCTCCGGGGCCTCCTTGCATATCGCCGCCTCCGGGGCCGCCCTGCATACCGCCGAAGATACTTGTTTCAGACGTTGTAACGTCGGGCAGAACAACGGTATCGCCCTCGTTAAGACCTGCTTTTATTTCAATAAAATCGTCATCGCTAAGTCCCGTTTCAACAAATATTGCTTTGTATCCTGCGGGAATATCAAGATTTCTCAAAAACGGATTGTCCTCTTCACCCGATTTTGAGCTTTTATCGCTTGTTTTTTTGTCCGTGCCCGCCAAAATATCTTTTTTGGTACTGTCAGGCACATTGCCGCCGGGAACGGTTTTATCGGTTTTTGCCGATGTATTGGGTGCATTGCCGCTTGCATCTTCGCCCTCTTTAACTTTCATATTCGGCTCGCCGACACCGGCGGAATCTGTTTTTGCGATTACAATGTTTCCTCGTCTTACTGCCGAAACAGGAACAACCAAAACATTTTCTTTTTCTTCTATAATAATAGATGCACTTACGTTCATTCCGGGAATCAGCTTGTCTTTGTTATCGCTGTCAACAACAACCGTTACGGGATATGACGTTACGCCCTGTTCCGATTTTCCGACAATGCTGATTTTGTCAACGTAACCTGTAAATTCTTCATCTTCATATGCGTCGGCGGTGATTGAAACCTCCTGACCGACTTTTATATTTGAAATGTCAAGCTCGTCTATGCTCATGTCAAACACGAGTGTTGAAAGGTCTGCAATGATTGCAAGAGCTTCGTTACTGTTTGAGTTGTCGATTTTTTCGCCCTGTTTTATATTTTTCTGAATAATTTCACCCGAAATAGGCGCCGTGATTGTGTATTCGTCAAGGTCGTCGTACATCTTGCTTAAATTTTCTCTTGCGTCGGATACTGCAAGACGCGAATTTGTAAGGGTACTGTCTTTGTAATCCGAATCAATGTTAAATATGAGTGCGCCTTTTTTAATATAGTCGCCCTCTTTGTAATTTAAGTTGTAAACATCGCCCGAAATTTTTGCGGTAACGGTTTCGTCCTCGCTGTATGTAAATGTGCCGCTGCTGTTGCAGGCATAATTTCCTACTGTTGCGGTAGCTTTGTCGTTTTCTTTTACCGCACCGGGGTTTTTAATCGTTATTTCAACGGCTTTAACTCTTGCGCCTTCTCTTGTCACCATGCTTCCGGTACCGATTCTTGTAACGGTTCCCGAAACCTTTGAAAAACTTTTTTCCAAAGTTACATCGGAACTCTGTCCTACATACATATTGTTTGCGTCGTTTTCGTTGAAATTGATTTTAAGAATCATTTCATCACTGTTTTTAATAACGGCAACTGCCGCGCCGTTGTTTACCTTGTCGCCCTTTTTAACGGAAAGTGTTGTTATAACTCCGCTTACGGGCGCAGTAACTTTTTCGTGATTTTTTGTGTCGTTGTAATCTTTTACGGTATCCTTATAAGAAAGCTCTGCTTTTTCAAGTGCGTTTTTAGAGCTTGTTATGTTTTTTTCCATATCAGAAGCGTCTATTTTATAAAGCACCTGACCTTTTTCTACCGTGTCGCCCTCTTCAAAGGTACACTCAACAACTTCGCCTTTAATTGCAAGCGCGGTTACTTCGTACTGATCAATCGCCTCAATCGTTCCCGAACCTTCAACAACTTTCGAAACGATTCCCTTTGCGGCAACCGCAGTTCTTAATTCGCCGTCTTTTTTGCCGTCTTTCTTTAATCCTCTGAAAACCAAAAGTGATACGGCAATAACAATTACAAGTATTATTGCGATAACTTTTTTTGACTTGAAATTTATTTTTTTTATAAATCCAAATGGATTCTTTTTAACTTTTGCTTCTTTTACTTCTGTTGTTTCCAAATTAGCCATATTCACCTTTCCTCTCTTAAAAGTTCAAACCAAAATGTGCTTCCCTTTTTCTTCTCGCTTGTCACGCCGAATTTTGCACCGTGCTCGGTAAGAATATTTTTTACAATCGAAAGTCCGATTCCCGTACCTTTTGAAATACGTTTATGCGTCTTGCTCGATTTGTAATATCTGTCCCACACTTTGTCAATTTCGGATTCATCGATTCCTTCACCGGTATCTTTTACCTCAAACCGAACTTTGTCCGAAAGCTTTTTAACCTTTACATACACCTTCTTTTCGTCGCCCGTATAATTTACGGCGTTGTTCATTAAATTATATATAACTTGTGAAATACGCCTTTTGTCGGCATACACAAATGAATTTTCGTCAATATCGGTTTCAAATGTAAATCCTTCGTTTTCTTCGTAAATTCTAAAACCGTCAACAACGGAAAGTGCAGCGCTGCCGAGGTCAAAAATTTCGTTTTTCATGGAATCCGTTCCCGACTCAAGCTTTGACAAATCCAAAATATCGCTTACAAGGTCTGTAAGACGGTCGGTTTCGTCGATTATAACCTGTGTGTGCTCGTTTCGTTTTTTAGGATTTTCACCCGATAAATCTCTGATCATTTCCGCATATGATTTAATAATCGTAAGCGGTGTTTTAAGATCGTGGGAAACGTTTGCCATAAGGTCGCGCCGCAGCGTATCTGTTTTTGAAAGCTCGTGCGCCGCATAATTTAATGCGTCCGAAAGTTCGCATATTTCAAGGTACTTTGTCCCCTCAAAATTAACGTCGTAGTTTCCCGTTGCCAAAATATTTGCCGAATCGGTCATTTTTTTAATCGGTCTTGCAAGGCTTTTCGATGCAAAATATGCCGTTACAATCGCTATTATAAGAGATGCAATCGTCACAAGAAAAAGCTGCGACTGAAGCACTCTTACCGTTGTATCGAGCGGCATCATCGGCGCCTTTATGTAAAAGAATATTCTCTTGCCGTTTAAATATGCCGACGAAATCATACCGATTATGTTTGTTTTAAAATTTCCGTCACGCAGTTTAAACGTTCTGCCGTAATCGCCGTTTTTAATCTTTTTCGCTATCTCGTAAACCTCGTTTGACTCAAGCTGTGCTCCGGAGTGGGGTCTGTCGTCAAAGACAATCTGCTTGCCTCCGTTATCAAACATATAAAGCTGAACTCCGCTTTCAAATGCGGTTTTCCCCGCTTCAAAATAACGGTGTTTAAATGCTCTTTCAAGCTTTTTCATATCCGACTTGTCAAACGTAACATCGGATGACTTTTGAAAATTTTCGGCAATCGTTGTTCCTACTATGGAAATTTCGTGTTCTTTCATTGTTTCGTAATAAGTTTTAAACATCATTATCTGCAAAACCCACAGAAGAGAAAAAATAATTACTGAGAAAAATGCAAAATACCGCCACATATATTGGCTTATTGTAAGTTTCTTTTTAAGCTTTCCTATTCTCATCTTTACCGGCACACCTCCTTCAAATCAGTTTTGGCTTTTACTGCCTTAAAAATCAAAAAAGGTTTGTTTTTAAAAATTCACACTTCAAATTTATATCCAAGGCTTCGCAGTGTTACTATATGGTTTCTGTAGTTGCCCAGACTGTTTCTGAGCATTTTTATATGTGTATCGACCGTTCTGTCATCGCCGTAAAAATCATATCCCCAAACGTCGGATAAAAGCTTTTCTCTGGAAAGAGCAATGTTTTTATTTTTTACAAGATAAAACAAAAGGTCGTATTCTTTGGGAGTAAGCTCGGCTTTTTCTCCGTCAACCGTAACGCTTCTTCCCGCCATATCGATTTCCAGTCCGCCGATTTTAAAAACAGAGTTTTCATCTTTGTCTTTTGAATTTCGTGAAATTATAACCTTAAGTCTTGCCATAACTTCTTTCGGAGAAAACGGCTTTGTAACATAATCGTCGATTCCAATTTCAAATCCAAAGAGCTTGTCGTATTCCTCGCCTCTTGCAGAAAGCATTAAAACAGGTATGTTTTTTTCTTTTTTAATTTCCTTGCAAACGGAAAACCCGTCAAGCATAGGCATCATAACATCCAAAACAATGGCGTCAAAATCGCTTTGCCTGCACATACTTACCGCTTCCATACCGTCTTTTGCCTCATACACCTCATATCCTTCAAATTCGGCATACTCTCTTATGACAGCTCTTATTTTTTCTTCATCGTCAACTATTAAAATTTTATGCATAATCTCACCTCCCGGCCGATGTCAGTGTATTATTTTATTGTGATAAACTTGTGATAAAAAGAAAAAAAGTTAGCAAAGTATATCACTCTGCTAACCTTTAGCTGAAATTTATTTTTCGATGCCGAATCTCTTTCTGAACTTTTCAACTCTACCGCCGGAGTCAACCAATTTCTGTTTTCCGGTGTAGAAAGGATGGCATTTTGAGCAAATTTCTACATTTATTTTTTCTCTTGTTGAACGTGTAGTAAATGTTTCGCCGCAGGCGCACTTTACAACAGCTTCTTTATATTCGGGATGAATTCCTTCCTTCATTGTATTTCACCTCTTTCATCTATTACACAAATTAGCATTATTGAGTATAACACAAAAAAATCAAAAATGCAAGAGTTTTTTTGCATATTTTCTAAATACTTTGTATTTTTTGCAAAAATGTGTCCCGTCCGGTAAATAAAGATGACGCCTTTAAGTTTGATTAGGCACCGGAATCCAAAACCCGATACTTTGATTTATACAATTTTTCGGCAATAATCACTGCATTTTATAGTCGGGAATTTTATCCTGAGAAATAAAATATCCCTGTTTATGCGAGCAAACGGGACAAACGAGCGGAGCGCTTTTGCCAATGTGAATATGACCGCAGTTTGAACACATCCATACGGTTTCGTTTTCTCTTGAAAAAAGAGTGTTGTTTTTAAGCATCTCAAAATATGCTTTAAATCTGTCGCCGTGCGTTTTTTCTATTTCGGCAATTGCCTTAAATGCATTTGCTATTTTTGAAAATCCCTCGTCCGACGCAGTTTTTGCAAAGCTTTGATAAATATCCTCATACTCCGAATATTCATTGTGCACCGCCGCATTAAGATGATCTGCCGCAGCAGTATACACATTTATGGGATATGCGGTGTCGATTGTAATATTTTCGCCGTTTTCTTCTTTTAAAAAGTCATAAAAAACGCTTGCATGCGCCTGTTCCTGACAAGCAGTGTATTTAAATACCTTTTCAACAATTATAAGACCTTCGTTTTTTGCAGCCTTAGCCGCCATGTCATATCTGTTTCGTGCCTGACTCTCTCCGGCAAATGCACGCAAGAGATTTATTTTTGTTTCACTGTTCTTAAAAATCATAATCTGCCTCCCAAAATTAAAAATTCTTACATTATTATTAACAATTTTGCATATAATATTTAAAAATTTTAAAAAAACTATTGCATTATTATTTTTTATGTGATAAAATATTTTGGTAAAACGGACGGTCCTCTGTAATACATATTGCATATCTGCAATACCAAAGCTACTTGTTGCATGAACGTCTACGCAGGTGAGGAGGATATCAAAGATGGATATAATCAAAAATTTGACAGCAGACCAACTGATTTGCCCGAGCTCTGCATAGGTGATACCGTTAAGGTTCACGTTAAAGTTAAAGAAGGTAACCGCGAAAGAATCCAGATTTTTGAAGGTACTATTATCGGCAAAAAGCACGGCGGAATTACCGAAACATTTACTGTAAGAAGATTATCATACGGAGTCGGTGTGGAAAGAACTTTCCCCGTAAATTCTCCTAAAATCGCTAAAATCGAAGTGGTTAGAAAAGGTAAAGTAAGAAGAGCTAAACTTTACTACATCAGAGAAAGAGTCGGAAAAGCTGCTAAGGTTAAAGAACTTATCAAGTAAATTATCCGCATAAATTAAGTGCTATGGTAAATTAAATTCACCATAGCATTTTATGCATATTGGGGGCAATAAAAATTGGAAAATTTTGAAAACGAAAATAACAATAATACAAATCCCGCTCCCGAGGGAGACGAAAACACAAATGCGGTTGTTACGGAAGAAACAACCGAAACCGCTGACGATGCAGGCACTCCGAAAACTTCATGGCAAAAAGAAGTTTTGGACTGGTCGTTTTCTATTATTGCCGCAATAGTAATTGCGCTCTTAATAAGAAATTTTGTGTTTACGCTTGTTAATGTTGACGGAAACTCAATGAATCCCACACTTACAAACGGCGACAAGCTTTATGTGAGCAGAATTATGTATAAGCCTAAGACCGGAGATATTATAATACTCCATCCGCCTCAGAGCTATAACACGCCTTACGTAAAGAGAATTGTTGCGCTTGAAGGTCAGGTTGTTGATATTAAACCCGAAGAAGGCGCAATATATGTTGACGGCGAAAAACTTGAAGAAGATTATGTTACAGGTCCTCTTTCAAGCGGCGGAAATTTGGAATATCCGTTTGAAGTGCCCAAAGACTGCGTGTTTGTAATGGGTGATAACAGAAATCCGGGAGGAAGCACCGACAGCAGACTGCTCGGTCCGATTCCCGTAAAAAACATTATGGGAAAAGCTATTTTCCGTATTCTTCCGCTTAATCATATGGGAAACTTATATAAATAAACTTAAGAGGGTGAATTTTTTCACCCTTTTTATTTTAAAAACGAAAATTCGGCACCGGATAAACAAAACACAATATCAGTTTAACTCGGTGTCTTAACAAATCAGAGACACTCTCAAAGTACAGGAGAATTAAAATGGAAAATATAAACTGGTTTCCGGGACACATGGCAAAAACAAGAAGGCTTATAAACGAAAACTTAAAACTCGTTGACATTGTAATAGAACTTCTTGACGCAAGACTTCCGCTTTCCAGCAGAAATCCCGAAATAAACGAAATTGTATCGGGCAAACCGAGACTCATTTTGCTAAACAAGTCCGATATTGCAGACAAAAACACCACAAAAGAGTGGATTGAATACTTTAAAAACGAAGGCATTTCGGCAATGCCTGTAAGCAGCACACAAAGCAAAAATCTAAATATGATTTTTGACAAATGCAAAGCAATTTTAAAAGATAAACTTCAAAGACAAAAAGAAAAAGGCATTGTCGGAAAGCCTGTAAAAATGATGGTTGTCGGCGTTCCGAACGTCGGGAAATCTTCTTTTATAAACAAACTTTCAGGCAAAAAAAGCGCCGTTACGGGCGACAGACCGGGCGTTACAAAAGGAAAACAGTGGATTCGTCTTAAAAACGGGTTTGAACTTCTCGATACTCCGGGAATTTTGTGGCCGAAATTTGAAGATAAATCAATCGGCATGAAGCTTGCATTTACGGGCGCTATAAAAGACGAAATTATGGATACGGAATATCTTTCGTGCTCGCTTTTGGAATTTTTAAAGGAAAACTATCCCGAATCGCTTTTTGCAAGATACAAAATGACTGATTTTGAAAATTTGGACGGATATGAAATGCTCAATCTTTTGGGCAAAAAACGCGGTTTTGTAATATCGGGCGGCAAAATAGACACTTTAAGAGCCGCAAACATTTTGCTGGACGAATTTCGAGGTGCAAAACTCGGCGAAATTTCGCTTGAAAAGCCGTCGGATTTTGAAAAAGGAGAATAAAATGGAAAGTACAACAAAAGATAATCTAAAAAACACTTCGGAAAAAGAAGATATGCTTTTATATGAAAAAAAATACTGGAACAACGGCTATATGTACGTTGCAGGCGCGGACGAAGCAGGCAGAGGTCCGCTTGCGGGTCCTGTTTATGCCGCTGCGGTAATTTTTAAGCCCAATATTAAAATCTGCGGTTCGGTGCTTGAAGGACTTACCGATTCAAAAAAGCTTTCCGAAAAAAAGCGTGACTATTATTTTGACGTAATAAAAGAAACGGCGCTTTCCTATGCAATTGAAAGTGTTGACGAAAAAACAATCGATGAAATAAACATCTTAAACGCTGCATTTCTTGCATTTTCAAAAGCAATCGACTCGCTTTCGCAAAAATGCGAAGTTGCACTTATAGACGGCAACAGAATGGGAAATTTAAGCTGCGATTACGAGCTTATTGTAAAGGGCGACGCAAAAAGCCTTTCCATTGCGGCAGCGTCTGTTCTGGCAAAGGTTTCAAGGGACAGATATATGAACGAACTTGACGAAAAATATCCTCAGTACGGTTTTAAAAAACATAAGGGATATCCCACAAAAGCACATTATGAAGCGCTCGAAAAATACGGTGCAAGCGACGTTCACAGAAAATCTTTCAGACTTTTCAAATAAAATACATACCCGGTGAAAAAAATGAACAACAAAATTTTCGGATTTGGCGGAGAAAGCATTGCCGCAAGATATTTAAAAAAACACGGATATAAAATTTTAAACAAAAATTACAGGCAAAAAAGCTTTGAAATCGATATAATTGCTTTTAAAAACAACACGCTCGTATTTGTTGAAGTTAAAACACGCTCGACAACAAAATTCGGTCTGCCGTGCGAAAGCGTTGATTTTCGGAAGCAGAAAAAAATCCAAAGCGGTGCAAAAGCTTATCTTGCAAATTTTGACGGCGACTGCGACGTCCGTTTTGACATCATCGAAGTTTACGCCGACAGAAAATCCGATATGATTTTGGGTGCAAAAATAAATCATATAAAAAATGCTTTTTAAAACGGTTTAATCATAATTAATCACAACTTACGGAACTTTTCAACCTATCAACAATAATTTTCGGATATACAAAATGCGGCACAATAAGGAGGCAAATATGGAATACTCACTTTTTGACGCTCACTGCGACACACTTTTAAAAGTATTTTTTGACGGTAAAAGTCTATATGACGGCGACTGCGATGTCAGCATAAAAAAACTTTCAAATTACAAATCGGCAACGCAGCTTTTTGCGGTTTTTAATGAAGGAAATCTTAAAACAAGCGATATCTTAAAAATTTCGGATTTGGTAAAATCAAACAGGAATATAAATTTTGTCACAAACACAAAAAACTTAAAAAAAGTAAACGCAATGCTTTCAATTGAAGGACTCGGAAACACAAAAGATTTAAAACCCGAAGATATTAAAACCTTTTACGATGCGGGGTTCAGGGTAATAAGCCTTACGTGGAACCAAAACAATCCCCTTTGCGGCGGAATTGAAGAAAACAACGATGGTCTTTCGCCTCTCGGAAAAGACATTCTTTCAAAAATGGAAAAAGAAAATATCGTGCTTGACGTTTCTCACATTTCCGACAAAGGATTTTTTGACTGTTTTGAAAATTTCAGCGGAAAAATCGTTGCAACTCATTCAAATTCCCGAAAAATCTGCAATCACATGCGAAATCTTACCGACGAAGAATTCTTGCTTTTAAAGAAAAGAGGCGGCGTTGCAGGCTTAAATCTTTATCCGCTTTTTTTAAACAAATCCGACAATGCATCCGTAAAAGATATGATTTGCCATATTGAGCACTTTTTATCTCTGGGCGGCGAAAACAACATAGGAATCGGCGCTGATTTTGACGGAACGGAAACTAAATCCGGCGATATATACGACGCTTCAAAAATGAATATTTTATTTAACGAACTTGCAAAACTTAACTACAGCGATGATATTATATCTAAAATTTCTCACAAAAACTTTGAAAATATGTTGCAAAATGTTTAATTTTGAATTTTAGCACTAAATAATCTTGCATTTTCAGTCATAATATAGTACAATATTAAAGATGACATTTTATTAATATTTGAATTAAATGCGGAGGCTTAAAAATGAACTTATCAAAAAAATTCTTAGGCGTTTCACCCTCGCCGACACTGTCAATAGATGCAAAATTTAAGCAGATGAAAGCTGATGGGCTTAATGTTGTCGGCTTCGGTGCGGGGGAACCTGATTTTGATACTCCAAAACATATAAAAGACGCTGCCATAAAAGCAATCAACGACGGTATGACAAAATATACGCCGGCGTCGGGAATTATCCCTTTAAAAAAGGCAGTCTGCAAAAAACTCAAAGAAGACAATAACCTCGATTACGAGCCGAGCCAAATTGTAATCAGCAACGGCGCAAAACACTCTTTAATGAATGTTTTCGGTGCAATTTTAAATCCGGGCGATGAGGTGATTATTCCTGCTCCGTACTGGGTAAGCTATCCCGAAATGATTAAACTAAACGACGGCGTTCCCGTTGTAATTCACACCGACGAAAGCACACACTTTAAAATAAGCGCAAAGCAGATAGAAGAAAAAATAACTGACAAAACGCGTGCAATCGTGCTTAACAGCCCGAGCAACCCTACGGGAATGGTTTATTCACAAGAAGAACTTTCCGAAATTGCAAAAGTCTGTCTTGCACACTCGCTTTTTGTTGTTTCGGACGAAATTTACGAATATCTTATATATGACGGAAACAAGCATCTTAGCATTGCAGAGCTCGGCGACGACATCAAAGACCTTACAATCATTGTAAACGGTGTTTCAAAAACATATGCAATGACAGGCTGGAGAATCGGTTACACCGCTTCAAATCCGACAATTGCAAAAATTATGTCAAACGTTCAGAGCCATGCAACTTCAAACCCCAACACAATCGCTCAGTATGCGGCGCTTGCAGCACTTGAAGGACCTAAAGACGAACTTTACAAAATGGTAGGCGAATTTGAAAAAAGACGTAACTACATGCATGACAGAATCAAAAAAATTGACGGGGTTTCGTGCCTTAATCCGCACGGTTCGTTTTATATACTTATGAACATTTCAAAGCTTTTCGGAAAAACATACAATGGCAGAAAAATCGAAACCGCCGACGATTTTGCAGATATGTTTTTAGAGAGCAAACTTGTTGCGGTTGTTCCGGGAACAGGCTTTGAAGCACCTGACTTTGTAAGATGGTCATACGCAACATCTATGGAGAATATTAAAGAAGGCCTCGACAGACTCGAAAGCTTTCTTTCGGAATTAAAATAAAATAACAAAATCAAACGTGCCGGTGTTTTTTACAGCGGCGCTTTGACGTTTAAAAGTAAATTATAAATTTCCAAAAACTTTACATATGAAAGGAACAAAAAAATGAACAACATTTACGAAAGTCCCTTAAACACAAGATACGCAAGTAAAGAAATGAAAGAAATTTTTTCGCCCGATAAAAAGTTTAAAACATGGCGCAGACTTTGGATTGCCCTTGCAAAGGCGGAAAAAGAACTCGGATTAAACATCACCGATGAGCAGATAAAAGAACTTGAAGCACACAAAGACGACATCAATTACGACGTTGCAAAAGAGCGTGAAAAAAAGGTCAGACATGATGTTATGTCACATGTTTACGCTTACGGTGTGCAGTGTCCCAATGCGAAAGGCATCATTCATCTCGGCGCAACAAGCTGCTATGTCGGCGACAACACCGATATAATAATTATGACAGAAGCTTTAAAACTTATCAGAAAAAAACTTTTAAACGTAATAAAACTTCTTTCCGATTTTGCAATGAAATACAAAGATATGCCGACTTTAGGCTTTACACATTTTCAGCCGGCACAGCTTACAACGGTCGGAAAAAGGGCATGCCTTTGGGTTTGGGAACTTTTAATGGACTTGGAAGATGTTGATTTTCAGCTTTCAAGAGCAAAGCTTTTGGGTTCAAAAGGAACAACCGGAACACAGGCAAGCTTTTTGGAACTTTTTGACGGCGACCACGAAAAAGTTAAAAAACTCGATGAAATGATTACAAAAGAAATGGGATTTAAGTCGTACTTTCCCGTTTCGGGTCAGACGTATTCGCGAAAACTTGATTCACAGATGCTAAACACACTAAGCCTTATAGCTCAGTCGGCATACAAATTCAGCAACGACATAAGACTTTTGCAGCATCTTAAAGAAATTGAAGAACCGTTTGAAAAAAACCAAATCGGCTCATCCGCAATGGCATACAAAAGAAATCCCATGCGCAGTGAAAGAATTTCATCGCTTGCAAGATACGTAATCGTAGACGCTTTGAACCCTGCCATAACCGCATCAACGCAGTGGTTTGAAAGAACGCTCGACGATTCCGCAAACAAAAGAATTTCGGTTCCCGAAGCATTTTTGGCAGTTGACGCAATACTTAACATTTATATAAATATTTCAGAAGGGCTTGTTGTATACCCCAAAGTAATTGAACAAAGAATTTTAAAAGAACTCCCGTTTATGGCAACAGAAAACATTTTAATGCAGGCGGTTAAAAAAGGCGGCGACAGACAGGAGCTCCACGAAAAAATCAGAGTTCACTCAATGGCTGCGGCAAAAGTTGTTAAAGAAGAAGGAAAAGACAACGACCTTATTGAAAGAATCGTTTCCGACAAAAGCTTTAACATTACAAAAGAAGAAATCGAAAAAGTGCTTAAACCCATAAACTTTGTGGGCCGTGCTCCAAAACAGACGGAAGAATTTATAGAACAGTACGTAAATCCCGTTATCCTGCAAAACAAAGACGAAATCGGCGTTGAGGTTGAAATAAACGTATAATGGCGAATAAAAAACTTTTTACGGCGAAAGCGGAAAATTACTCAAATGCCAGACCCGGGTTACAGTGAAGATTTTTTCAAATATTTTAAAAATTTTGTGACGGATAAAACAAAATATTTGATAAATACAACAAAGATAATTTACTTAAAGTGCCTAACATTACAACGGCAACATAGGAAAAGTGAAATAATAACATTGCATACACAAAAAGTGCAGTAAAAACTCTATAATATCATACATTAAAAAAGTGCGGTATTTTTACCGCACTTTTTATTTTGTTCAAATAAATTTTTACATAAGAGGCGCAAACATTCTGCAAATTGTTTCGGTAAGTCTTACAATCCAGTTTCTTCTGCAGTCCTCTTTTGTTATTCTTATGCACTCATCAAGCGTTTTTATAAAATCTTCTTTCACATCAAATACGGCTGACGAATTATATATGCATGTTCCGCACTCAAAATGCAGATAAAGGCTTCGAAAATCCATATTAATTGTTCCGACCGTTGCAACCGTATCGTCGCTTACAAACGTTTTCGAGTGAATAAACCCTTTTTTGTATTCGTATATCTTAATGCCCGATTCAATAAGCTCTTTGTAGTATGAACGTGTTGTAACGTGCACAAATCGCTTATCCCAGATGTGCGGTGTAACAATCCTTACATCAACGCCGCTTTTTGACGCAAGCTTAAGCGATGTAAGCATACACTCGTCAATAATTAAATACGGTGTGTTTATATAAAGATAATTTTTGGCATTATTTATAATCTGCAGGTAAACGTCCTCGCCGATATTTTCGTTATCCAAAGGACTGTCGGCATACGGCAGAACATATCCGTCGCTTTTTTCGGTACAGCATTCGTCAGTCCATGGATAATAATCAAGATAGTTTTCCTGTTTGTTTTTGCATATCTCCCACATCTGAAGAAAAATAAGAGTAAGACTCCAGACCGCCTCGCCTTTAAGCATAACAGAAGCGTCTTTCCAATGACCGTGCTTTACAATCTTATTTATATACTCATCCGCAAGATTAATTCCGCCCGTAAATCCGACTTTTCCGTCTATAACGGCAATTTTTCTGTGATCGCGGTTGTTTTGAAGAGTTGTAAGAAACGGTCTGAATGGGTTAAAAACAACACATTTTATTCCGTCATCGCAAAGCTTTTTTGAAAAATCGGACGGAAGAAGCATAAAACAACCCATATCGTCATAAATAACCCTGACATCAACGCCTTCGTTTGCCTTTCGCTTTAAAACGTCGTATATTTTTCCCCACATATATCCCTCCTGAATAATAAAATATTCAAGAAAAATATACTTTTCGGCCTTTTCAAGTTCTTCCAAAAGACATTTAAACTTTTCCTCACCCGGTGTGAGATATTTCACCGATGTGTTTTGGTATATCGGAAATCCTCCGTTTTTAAGATAATTTATCTGCGCCGAATATTCGGGAATATCTTCTTTTGCACTCTCACTTCCCGCAGCGCATAAAGAAAACATATCTCTTGACTGTTCGCCGATTTGTTCAAGCTTTTTTTCAAGTCTTCTTGTTGATCTCTGACCCGTTATAAAAAGATAAAAAAGCCCTCCGAAAAGCGGAAACAAAAGCACAAGAAAAACCCAGCTCAGCTTGTATGCACCGTTTCCAGGCTTTGAAATAATGCACATTGCCACAACAACGCTCATTAAAATAAAAGCATAACTTATATAATCGGAATACTTTGTAAAATCAAGTACGACCGAAACCATAAGAAACGCCTGCAAAAGCAAAAGCAAAGTCACAATACATCTTCTGCGAAACAGAGATCTGTACCATCTTTGATTATTCACTTTCAAAATTATCACCGCATTTCAATCATATCGTTGTACGCTATAAGTCCGTAAGCGCTCTTTGCACTTTTTACCGCACACACAATTGCCTTTTCCAAAACATCCGCCGCAAGCATTCCCACAACGTTTATATCGGCATTTACGTCTCCCGCAGACATTGCGTAAACACTGTCGCCGTCAGCAGTTGTATTTACGGGTTTTATAGATAAAGCATACGCATTGTGCGCCATTTTTGCAATCTTGTTCATTTTTGACTTATCAAACGCCGCATTTGTAATTACGCAGGCAATGGTTGTATTTGATGTAAAAAGATTTTCTCTTATCTCGTTTGATTCATACATCGTTTTTGCCGTATCGGCAAACGATTTTTTGTCACAGCTGAGCATTCCCGCAATTATTTTGCCATTTTCAAAAACATCGCCCAGAGCGTTAACACATACAACCGCGCCGACTTTTAAATCGCCGAGCGACACCGCATATGAGCCGATGCCCGATTTCATCATATACTGAGTTCCCAAAAATTTTCCGACGGTTGCGCCTGTTCCCGCGCCGAAATTTCCGTCGGTGTAATTGCTTTTTTCAAGCGCATTTTTTGCCGCCTCATAACCCATTTCTTTATCGGGACGAAAACGCATATCGCCGACAACAAGGTCGAAAATTGACGACGCACAAACCAGCGGAACTTTTGTTATGCCTGTGTCAAATCCGATATCATTTTCTTCCAGATACTGCATAACACCGCCTGCCGCATCAAGTCCGAACGCACTTCCGCCCGAAAGCAGAACTGCGTTTATTTTCTCGGCCGCAGCCATCGGATTTAGCAAAAATGTTTCTCTTGAAGCAGGCCCTCCGCCGCTTATTTCAACACCGCATGACGCCCCTTTTTCGCAGACAATAACCGTACAGCCGCTTCCTTTTTCGATGTTTTGGGCATTGCCGATTTTTATATTCTCAATATCAGTAATTTTAATTTCTTTCACTTATTTTTTGCTCCGTTTCAAAGTTTTAAAAAGCGCCATACTTATAAGTGTTCCGATAACCGTGCATACAACCGCCTCAATTACCGCCTGTATGCCGACAAATCCTATAATAAACGCCATAACGCTTTTTCCTGCCATAAGATTAACAATATAATCGCATTTCCCGAAAAACAAAACAAGTGCGCTCATAAAAAGAACAGTGTTAAAAAACGGGCATGAAAAGCTTGCAAGAATTACCTTCCAAAGCTTGTTATCGCCATTGTTGTTTATCCATTTAAATATAAGACCGCAAAAATATCCTTCCAAAATTCTCGGAACAATGCACAAAATAACGGTGTAAAAAGCATTGTATGCCATAAGATTCATTCCAAGAGGATTGCTGAAAGTTGAAACAAGACTTGTTATTCCGAAAATCAATCCCAAAACTGCGCCTGATTCAGGTCCCATCGCTACCGCACCGACCATTACGGGAATGGTAAGAAACGTTATTGCAAGCGGTCCCAAATAAAGATATCCGAGCGGTGTAAACGACATAATAAGAAGTATTGCGGATAAAAGCCCAAGCCTTGTAAGATACATTGTTGTTGATTTGGTTTTTGATGTTCCAGTTATTTTTTCATTTGCATTTTCCGTAAATTTTTCCATAATGTTTTTTCCTTTCGCATAAAGTTTTTAGACGCCAGTATGTGTATACCCCCAAAAACCGACATTTACACAGGTAAATTTGGTTTCTGCATTTAAATTTGCCGATAAAAATTATAAATTGACGGTATTTGGCATAAAACCGACTTTGCAAACTTTGACAGATTTTAAAATCTCACTTACGGTTTTGAAATTGTAAAGGTAAACGACGCATATTCGCCCTTTACACTCGAAACATAAATTTGCTCTTTCATTTTGTTTATAAGGCTTTTAACAATAAAAAGTCCAAGTCCCACGCCGTCGGGGTTTGCACCTCTCGAATCGTCGGCTTTGTAAAATCTGTCCCAGATATATTTTATTTTTTCATCGTCTATGCCGTCACCGCTGTTTTTAATTTCAAAACAAATTTTATCGCCCTTTTCATACGTTCTGACGCATATTTTACCGCCATCCGGTGTGAATTTTACGGCATTGTGCATAATGTTTGTGATAATCTGCGTAACTGCGTCGCTGTCACCGTAAACATCTGTATTGTCTTTTTCAAAATCAAGTTTTACGTCAATGTGTTTTGCCTCTATATCACGCTCAAATTTTAAAATGCATATTCTTCCGAGCTCATTAATATTAAAAATTCTCTTTTTAACTTCCGTTTTTCCGCTTTCAAGCCTCGAAATTTTAAGAAGATCGTCAACAAGGCGTGAGAGCCTTTTACATTCCGTGTGGACGATTTTTAAATACTCGCCCTGTTTTTCTTCGGGAATCGTTCCGTCAAGTATACCTTCGACAAACCCCGTTATTGACGTCATGGGGGTGCGGAGCTCATGCGAAACGTTTGACACAAATCCCGAACGCAGCTTTTCAAGGTCTTCAATGCTTTCCGCCATCTGATTTATATTCTGCGCAAGAGTGTCAAGCTCGTCGTTTGTGCTGCACTCAACCCTCTTTTTAAAATCGCCTCTCGAAAACTCGATTACGGCATTGTTCATTGCCTTTATCGGGTCCGTAATTCTTTTTGCGATGTAATAAAACATTATAAACGCAATAATAAGCGCAAAAATTGTTGCAATTCCGAATTGCCTTAAAACGTTTGAATATGTCGACACAACATTTATAGAAGGCGCACTTACAAGAACACCGCCGTACGTTACGCCGTTTGCAATGGGCTTTCCGACGGTAATCATACTTTTGTCATCAAAAATTTCAATATTTGATATATCCGTAATTGTTTTTCCGCCGAGAATCTGCGATGCGTATTCTCCGCTTAAAACCCTGCCGATATAATCTTTTTCTTCAAGTCCGCCGACCGCAACAATCTGAGAATTTGAATTGAAAACAATAATGTTCGCACCGATACTTTCGGCAATTGTGGCAAGCGTTCTTTTATAGTTTTTTGTCATCGGCGACCACGTATCGGAAAACACTTCTATGGAATACTCCGTTATTCTGTCGGCATTGCTGTTTAACATATCGTACTTTTCTTTTGTTGCAAGCTGCGCAGAATTTGCTGCAATTCCCAAAAGTATTGTTCCGGCTATAAAAAAGCTTATAATAACGGTCGCAAATCCGTTTAATACAAGACGTGAGAGTATCGTCTGCTTTTTTGACACTTTAATTCACCTCAAATTTGTAGCCTACGCCCCACACGGTTTTAAGCTGCCAGAATTTTTCATATCCCTCAAGCTTTTCGCGCAGACGCTTTATGTGAACGTCAACGGTTCTGCTGTCACCGTAAAAATCATATCCCCACACCTCGTCCAAAAGCTGGTCGCGTGTGAAAACCTTGTTAGGGTGGCTTGCAAGAAAATACAAAAGCTCAATTTCCTTTGGCGGAAGCTCAATTGTTTTGCCTCCGACTTTAAGTTCGTATGTGTTAAGATTAACGTTAATGTTCGGATACGAAACCTCTTTGTTGGTCGTTGTTTTTGATTCAAATCTTCTTAAAACCGCCTTGACCCTTGCCATAAGTTCCTTAGGCTCAAACGGCTTTACAACATAATCGTCCGCCCCCAGTTCAAGACCCAAAACCTTGTCAAACGTTTCGCCCTTTGCAGTAAGCATTATAACGGGGATTGCACTCGTTCTTCTTATTTCTTTTAAAACTTCTATTCCGTCAAGCACCGGAAGCATTATGTCCAAAACAACAATTGCCGGCGGATTTTCGCTGAACTTTGAAAGTGCGCTTTTTCCGTCATTTGCGGTTTCAACCGTGTAACCGTCCTTCTCCATATAAAGCCTTATAAGCTCACAGATATTTTTGTCATCATCAACAACAAGTGCTCTTAAACTCGGCATTTTTTCTTCTCCTTTTCATAAAATTTGCAAAGATTATTTATTTCACATTCACCGCATTTCGGCTTTCTTGCATTGCACACCGCTCTTCCGTGATAAACAAGCTGATGGCAAAAACGTATCTGATAATCTTTAGGCACAAACTTTTTTAAATCAAATTCTATTTTTACGGGGTCTTTCTCTTTTGTAAGTCCTATTCTTCTCGTAAGACGTATTGCATGCGTATCAATCACAAGAGCCGGCTTATTATAAACATCTCCCAAAATGAGATTTGCCGTTTTTCTTCCCACTCCCGCAAGCAAAAGAAGGTCGTCCATATTATCGGGGACTTTTCCGCCAAACTTTTCCAAAATATCTTTTTGCGATGAAATTATGTTTTTCGCCTTCATTTTGTAAAAACCGCAGGGTTTTATATCCTCCGAAAGCTCCTCAAAAGATGCATTTGCAAAATCCGAAACCGTCTTATATTTTTTAAAAAGGTCTTTTGTCACAATGTTTACCCTTGCGTCGGTGCACTGTGCCGAAAGTATAACGGCAACAAGAAGCTGCTCGGGCGTGTCAAAATCAAGCGAGCATTTTGCGTCTTTGTAAACTCTGTCAAAAATATCTTTGATTAAAAGTATTTTTTCATTTCTTCTCATCTGTAAAAATGCCGCCTCCTTTTTTTATATTATACAAAAATTTTTACTTTAAAACAAGTGTATTTTGCGGATTTTGAAGTATTTGTAACATTTTTGTCAAAACGGGAAACCGCCACTTGAACAAACACGCATTTTATGGTATACTATAAGTTACATAAATTTAAAAAGGAGGGAAAATAAAAGATGGTATCAAAAAAGAAAAGCAAATGGATTTTTGAAGAAGAAAACACTGAAAAAATTTCTGACATTTCAAAGACATATAATATATCTCCGCTTTTGGCAAAAATAATATCCAACCGCTTTGATGACGCAAAAATGTTTTTTGATTCCGAAAATCTTTTTCATTCCCCCGATTTGCTTTCAGGCATAAACGAAGCGTCAGAGCGCATAAAAAAGGCAATAGATGCAAAAGAAAAAATTGTTGTGTACGGCGATTATGACGTTGACGGAATTACATCAACTTATATTTTAACCGATTATTTAAAAAGCTGCGGCGCTTTTGTTGACTTTTATATTCCCGACCGTGCAAAAGAAGGTTACGGTCTTTGCACATCTGCAATTAATATGCACAAAAAAAACGGCGCAAGTCTTATTGTTACGGTAGACCTCGGAATTACGGCATTTGATGAAGCCAAATACT
>CABUQL010000001.1 GCA_902493665.1 uncultured Eubacteriales bacterium | reverse complement strand
AAACCTAAATACATTGTGTTTGACGAGCCCACCGCAATGCTTGACCCCATTGGCAGAAGCGAGGTTTTAAAAACCATAACGAGATTAAACAAAGATTACAACATAACAATAATTCTCATTACTCACAACATGGACGAGGCGGCAAAAGCCGACAGAATTGTTGTTATGAACAACGGCGAAATTACAATGGACGATACGCCGAGAAGGATTTTTTCAAACGTCGAAAAAATGCGCAGCGCAGGGCTTGACACCCCGCAGGTTACATCGCTTGCCTATGAGCTTTCCAAAATGGGAATCAATATAAAAAAAGATATACTTGAAGTTGACGAATGTGTAGAGGAGATACTTAAGCTATGTCAATAAAGTGCGAAAATTTAACATATATATATTCTCCGCAGACGCCTTTTGAAAAAAAAGCGCTTGATAATATAAGCCTCACCGTAAACGACGGCGATTTTGTCGGACTTATAGGTCACACCGGCAGCGGAAAATCAACGCTTATCCAGACTTTTAACGGTCTTATAAAACCGACTTACGGCAAGGTTTTTGTCGACGGCGAAGATATTACAAAAAAAGAATGCAATTTGACCAAAATCAGAGGCAAAGTCGGAATTGTTTTTCAGTATCCCGAATATCAGCTCTTTGAAGAAACGGTTTACAAGGACATTGCATACGGCCCGAAAAACCTGGGTATGAGCGACGAAGAAACCGACGCAAAAATTAAAGAAGTTGCCGAAATGGTGGGACTTGACAAAAAAACGCTTGACAAATCTCCGTTTGAAATATCGGGCGGTCAGAAAAGAAGAGTTGCAATTGCGGGCGTTCTTGCAATGAATCCGAAAACACTTATTTTGGACGAGCCCACAGCCGGACTTGACCCTGTCGGCAGAGACGAAATACTTTCTCAGATTAAAAAAATACATGAACAAAACGGCACAACCGTTATACTTGTAACGCACAGTATGGAGGATATTGCAAAAATCGCCGATTCGATTGTTGTTATGCACGACGGAAATTTAATGATGCACGAAAGCGTATCAAAGGTTTTTTCAAACCCCGAATTTCTTGTAAAAATCGGACTTAACGTTCCCCAGATTAATATGGTTGTAAACAAACTCCGTGAAAAAAACATCGACCTCGGAAACGACATTTTTACAGTATCCGACGCCGCAAACGCAATTAAAAACTACTTAAGGAGGATTGGAAAATGTTAAGCGACATCACGCTCGGGCAGTATTTTCCCATAAAATCCCCCATTCACTCGCTTGACCCGAGAATTAAAATTCTTTCGGTTTTGCTTTATGTGATAACTGTTTTTTTTGCGGTCGATATATGGGGATATCTTTTCGTTGCCATTTTTACAATTACAATTGTTTTAATGTCAAAAGTTCCGTTTAAGCTCTTTTTAAAAAGCTTAAAACCGCTTATTTTTATTGTGATATTTACCGCATTTATAAACATTTTTATGTCAAGCGGAAAAGTTGTCGTTATAAATAACTATCCTCTTAAATGGGGTGTGTTTAAAGTCACTTACGAAGGACTTATTATGGCGGTTAAAATGGCTGTACGACTGATTTTTCTTGTTATCGGCACATCGATTTTAACATTTACAACATCGCCGATAATACTTACCGACGGAATAGAAAAGCTTTTGTCGCCGTTTAAAAAAATCGGTGTTCCGGCGCATGAGCTTGCAATGATGATGACAATTGCAATTAGGTTCATTCCGACGCTTTTGGAGGAAACCGACAAAATAATAAAAGCGCAAAAAGCAAGAGGCGCAGATTTTGAAAGCGGAAATCTTATAAAACGTGTAAAAGCGCTCGTTCCGATTCTCGTTCCGCTTTTTATAAGTTCGTTTAGAAGAGCTGACGAGCTTGCAATCGCCATGGAATGCAGATGCTATCACGGCGGCGAAGGCAGAACAAGAATGAAAGAGTTAAAATTTAAATCGGGCGATTTTATTGCGTCTTTTGTAATGATTCTTTTCCCCGTTGTGCTTGCGCTTATAAATATTTTTGTATAAAGAATTAAACATTTGGAAGCTTAAAAATCTTTTAAGAGGATAGTAAAATGCGAAATTTAAAGCTTACGCTTTGCTATGACGGCACAAATTATCACGGCTGGCAGATTCAGCCGGGTTTAAAAACCGTTCAGGGCGAAGTTACAAGAGCAATTAAAGAAATTTTCAAAGAAGATGCCGCCGTTTACGGCTCAAGCAGAACGGACGCGGGTGTTCACGCAAAAGAATACGTTTGCAATTTCAAAACATCGGGACGTATTCCCGAAAACAAAGTTCCGTCTGCGCTTAACACAAAGCTTCCGTGTGACATAAGGGTTTTGTCGTGCAGCGAGGAAAGCGACGGTTTTCACGCAAGAAAAAGTGCAAAAAACAAAACCTACAGATATATTGTAACGGACAAATACGATGTTTTTACGAGAAATTACAGATGGTATTTTCCGTTTAAGCTCGATTTTAAAAAAATGCAAAATGAAGCCGAATCATACGTCGGAACACATGATTTTATCGGATTTATGTCAAGCGGCGGAACGTTTGACACAACGGTAAAAACAATAAATTCTGTAAATCTTAAAAACGAAGACGGACTTATCAAAATAGACATCAACGGAAACGGATTTTTATACAATATGGTGCGGATTATGGCAGGAACGCTTGTTTGCATCGGTGCGGGAAGAATTAACGAAAGTCTTTCGGATATCATAAATTCGCGTGACAGAAAAAAAGGCGGCATTACTGCGCCTGCGCACGGACTTTCGCTTATTAAGGTCAATTATTAAATCTTATCTTACAAAAGGCGTGAGGGGATAAAAATGAAAATTAAAATATCCAAAAAAAATTTAATACTTATATGTGTTCTTGCACTCGTGTTTATTGCCGTAATTTTTGTGCAAAACCACCCCTCGCTGATTCTTTCTGTAATGAAGCTTTTCAATCCAAGCTACGAAACGCCTGCGATAACGTTTGAAACATACGATTCGTGCGATTTTGCAAAAACGGACGGCGCCTTTGTTGCGGCTTATCCCGACGGCATTGCATTTTACGATTCGTCGCTTAAAGAAAAGCAAAGAGATAACTCATCTGGCACAAATCCCGTTATAAAGACGGACGGAAAAAACACGCTCATTTATTACGGAACAGAAAAAAGAGCGGTTATTAAGCTCAATACCAAAGTGCTTTACATTTCGTCGGATTATCCCATTTTAAACGCAACAGTTAACAAAAACGGAAATTTTGCGCTCGTAACCGAGGAGAGCGGATTTAAATCACGCATTGTTGTATACAACAAAAACGGCGATCAGATATATGTATGGCACAGTGCAGACGCATATCTTACGGACGCAAGTCTTTCCGACGACGGAAAAATGATGGTTGCAAGCGCTCTGTATTCGGGAAATGACGGTATTTCATCAAAGGTTTTGGTTTTCTCACTTTCTGAGAGCAAGCCGATTGCACAGATTGACAAAAAAGGCGAAGCGATATACAGTGCTGCGTTTTGCGGGGGCAAAAAGATACTCGTTATAAGCGATGCAAAAACAGGAATGTATAACACCGACGCAAGCAGCATCTGGGAAGAAGATTACAGCAAAAAGCAGCTTTTTACATATAATTACTCGGGCTCGAATATAATACTTGCAACGGGCAATACTTCGTCCGCAACAGAAAAGGTCAGCATTAAGATTTTATCGCTTTCCGGAAGATTAAAGGGCGAATACATCCACCAAGGTGAGGTTTTGGGCACAAGCATCGGTAAAAACGGTGTTTTGGCGTACGGCAAAAACTCTCTTACTTTAATTTCGTTCGGCGGACGTGAAAAATCAAGCGTTACGCTCGGAATAGATATTAAAAAAGCGTTTTTATCAGACGACGGCAAAAGCGTTTTTGCCGTTTCAAATTCAATCGGGAAAATTTATTATCTGAGGTGAAAATATGAGTTTTTTACTTGACATTGCCGTTTTGGCAGCTCTTTTGGCGGCGCTTGCAATCGGTTACAAAAAAGGTTTTGCGCTGACAATTGTTAAATCGTGTTCGTACATAATTTCCGTTATCATAACGGGATGCTTTTACAAAGCGGCGTCATCTTACATAGCGGCGTCAAAATTCGGACTGTTTTTAACCGAAAAAGTCGAAGGAATTCTTCTTAAAAGCATGGCTCAAAAGACCGACGAGCTTATTTCGGACATTGCGCTTCCGCAGATTTTAAAAAAGGGCATTGCCGACGGTGAGTTTTTCCAAAATGCCGTAAACACGCTGGCGCAAAACATTACAAACGCAATTATAACTGTTATTACGGTTATTGTTTTATTTGTTTTATTAAGATTTTTATTAAAGGTTATGAAAAAGCCGATTAAAGCGCTTGCATCGCTTCCGATAATAAAGTACATCGACAGGTTTTTGGGCGGTGCAATAGGCATTATTGCAGGACTTTTCTGGGTTTACACCGCAATGGCGCTCATCGGTGCATTTTCATTTATGCCGGCGGTCGATTATGTTGCAAAATTCATAATGGAGTCTGATTTTGCAAGGCTCTTTTACGACAACAACATTTTACTGTACATGATAATGTGATTGAATTTCTGTTACTTTTTTAGTAAAAAAGTAAGATTCTACAGACGCTTTTTTCGGCGTTTTTTCAGACGCTTTTTTCAGGCGCTTTTTCAGACGCTTTTTTGAAAAAAAGCTTAGCAAAAAACCACATGCAAAACTATCGTTTTGCGGAGGGAACACATTAAAATCCAAAGCAAAAATACAGCCGAAAGCAACATACAATTTGTTGTTTTCGGCTTTTTTAATTTTCGTACTCACTTTCATCATTGCAAAGCAAAAAATAGTCACACTCCTCGCAGCAGCACTCAATCAAATTCCCGAACTCATCAAAATGTTTTCCGTTTCCGGGGCAGTTTTCGCCGTTATTTCCCGGAACAAGTTCTATCCCCGTAATATCTATATACTCAAAGTCATTAAGTTGTTCGTCATTTTGTTTCATATTTTCGCCTTCATTCATCATTTTTTCGTTTCAGTTTCGGTATTAAGTAATGGGTTTTTCACCATTTTCACATTTTATTATAGTATTTTGCTATAATTATGTCAATACTTAGATTTGGAGGCGTCATTATGGAGAAAGAATTCATACGTTATACACTCAGAATTAAAAAAGATTTACTTGAAAGATTAGGTTACATTGCCGAATACGAAGGCAGAACGAAAAACAGGCAGATTGAGCAGCTCATCAAAAAATGCATTGCCGAGTTTGAAAACGAGCACGGAAAAATCGACGAATCTCAAATTTCTGAAATTAACTATTGATTTTACAAAAGAATTATGGTAAAATACTTAAGATGTTTATAATTGCTGGTGTAGCTCAGTTGGTAGAGCAGCGCATTCGTAATGCGCAGGTCGCAGGTTCAAGTCCCGTCACCAGCTCCACGTCAGAGCAAACTTTAATTGTTTGCTCTGATTTTTTTATTTTTCTCTAAAACCCGTATAAACAAAAGTTTGATATAAGATGAGCGGATTTAAGTCCGCTCCGCTTTTTGCAATTTATTTTTCGGAGGAATGAAAAATGGCAGGCTTTAAAAAAATAGTATGTATCGGCGACTCTCTTACAGAAGGAGATTACGGCATTTTCGGCAAAAAAGGCATTAAAAACGTAAACGAAAAAAACTATCCTTATTATCTTGCAAAGCTTTTGCCCGGCGCCGAAATTTTAAACTGCGGTGTTTGCGGAATTACGCCGTCGCTCTATTTGTCGCATTACAAAAAAGGAAATACCGATGTTTTGGGTGCTGATTTAATAATTATCATGCTCGGCACAAACGGCGATCTTGACGATGAAGAAATATCGCAGGGCGACAAAGATTATGATGAACTTGTAAATCTCATTAAAAAAGACGCACCGGGTGCAAAAATCGTTTTATGCGCTCCGCCCCACGTTACAAAAAATGAAAAAATGTCTAATTTCGGCTACGAAGACCGAGTTGAAAAAGCAGGAAATTTTGTGAGAAGATATGCCAAAGAAACCTCACTTTTGCTGATTGATTTTAAAAACTGTGCACTTTTTAACGATGAAAACGAGCCTATAATGCAGCCTAACGACGGTCTTCACTTTTCCGAAGTCGGATACGGTGTTATGGCGGTATTTATCAAAGACGAACTCAAAAAATTATTTTAGGCGCCGTCTTTGGCAAAAAACAAAAATCCCCTCGACTTAAAGGCCGAAGTTTTAAAAAGTAAATTTTTTATTCAAAAAAAGCAAAGCTTTTTACGAATATCCGTAAAACAGTTAAAGCCAAGCGGCAAAATCCCGCTTGGCTTTTATCATTATCTGTATTTTTTGCTCTGATTTTTTATTTCTTACTTTGCGGTTAAAAGATTAACAAATCTTATCGTTACCGCTGCCGCTTCTGCTCTTGTTGCAGTATCTTTGGGGTTTATTGTTTTGTCGGTTTTACCCGTCATAATGCCCGAACCCGACACATAGCATATTGCGCTTAATGCGTATTCAAATATGTCGTTATAATCTTCGTAAGACAAAATATTTGTGTTTTCGCCGACTGACAAATCAAGTCCCTTATATTTTGCATATCTGTAGATTATAGCAGCCATCTGCTCACGTGTAATATCTTCATCGGGAGCAAATGTATCGTCTGTAATACCGCTTACAATGCCGTTTTCGCTTGCCCATGATGCCGCTTTTGCGTACCATGCATTTTCGTCAACGTCTGTAAATACCGACGTTTTTGCTTCCGGTTCGTTTTCAAGTCTGTAAAGCATTGTTACAAACATTGCACGGCTAAGTTTTGCGCCCGGCAAAAATTCATTGTCACTCACACCCTTCATAAGGCCGAGTGTGCAGATGTTTTTAACATCGTTATAATACCAGTCTTTTTCCGAAACGTCGCCGAAAGGATTTTTCCAAGATGTATTTGTTTCGTCATTTTTTGTCTCATCGTCCTTTGTATCATCTTTGGTGTCGTCTTTGCCGCTGTTTGTACCGCTTGTCATTCCGCCTTTAACACCCGGCTCTTTGGTGTAGTCCGCAGTATATAAAAGCTTTAATGTGTCGCCGTCTTTTAATACGTAATCGCAGATTCCCACATCTGGAAGCTCGCCGTTTACATAATAAAGCCATCCGCTCGCATCGCCGTTTGTAAATTCGCCGAGCGTTTCGCCGTTATATGTCATTGATTTTATATAACCTTTTTCAAGGCCTGCAGTTTCAATGCCTTTTGCCTCGGCAATTGCTTTTATAAGGTGATATACCGTACTGCCTTTTTTGATATTATAGTTTTCGCCGCTTGCCCATGTGTTTTTGAGCGCTTTTATTTCGTAGCCTACTTTGATATTGTCAGCCGAATCGGGGATATCCTTCGGAACCTCAACGCTTCCCTTGCCGTTTGCACGTGTGGGATTTCTTTTCGGTACCGATTCTGTTCCGTCTTCGTTTTGCGTTGTAAATGCATAAATATTATAAGGCTTTTTGTTTCCTTTTTCAAATGCTGCAAGTGCAACAAGACCTCTAAATCCCTGTTCCGTTGCAAGAGCGGCATATTTTTCGCCGTCACTGCCCGATACATATGCGCTTACAAAACCGTTTTTGTCACCGTTAACATAAAGCATCGGAGCGTCGCCGAGCGAGCAGCCGTTTTTAACAAATCTTTCATCGGAAAATACGTCTATGCCAATTGAAACAAGACCTGTAATTACCATTGAATCGGAGCTGATATTTCCGTAAGACGCATTTTTGTTAAGTGCGTTTGAAAGTCCCAAAACCGCTTTGTCAATGAATAATTTCGCATCGTCTTTTACTCCGTACGTGTCTTTTTTGTTAAGATAAAATCTTGAAAGCGCCGCAATTGCCCAGCCTGTTGAGTCAACGTCAGTATAAGTTTCGGTGCCGTATCTGTAACTGAAAAGACCGTCTTCGTTTTGATTATCGAGAAGTATTTTTACAAGATTTTGTATCTGCGGTTTTGAAAAATCAACATTTCCCTGCATATCGGCAAGAAGCGCCCAGAGTGCAGCATAACTGTTTGCAAAATTCTCGTTTTTTAAAAGATTTGCATTGTTTATGCTCTTGTCGGAGTTTACGGGGTAAAGCTTTGTTGTGTCAACGCCGATTGACGCCATTATAACTTCGGCTTTTGCTCTGTCGGTTGCAAGTGTATATGACTTATCGAGAGAATCGATTGCAACATTTATATAGTTTTGCTTTGCGTCATCCGAAAGTTTTGGTACATTTTCGCCATCTTTTTTTAAGTTTTCGTATGCCGCCATATCAAATACTACCCATTCATCGGGAAGTGTTTTTGACGCATAAATCGATGCGAGCTTATTTAAAAGATTTTCTCTTGCACCTTCGTCGGGAGCTAAAATTACTTTAACGCCCTTTCTCATTCTGCCGCTTTCGTCCGTAAACAAAAGTGTAACGTTTTCTGCAACCGCAGTTTCGGTATCATTTATCTTTTTAAGCTTGATTCTTCCGTCCGAAAGTCTTTCAATATAGCTTTCGCCGTCTGTCTGAACGCATGAAACCAAAATATTTTCGTTTTCGGCAAAACCGTCTTTTATAAGCTTAAATACATCGCCTTCCAAAGAAGATGCGCTTATGTAGAATACGTCTTTGTATTTTTGTGTTTCGTCGTAAAGCTCAGATGAAAATTCAAGCGGTTTTACGCCCTCGGGATACGGATATCCGTTATTTTCGTTTTCGTTTTTAATCCATGTTGTTTCTTCATCTGCCAAAGCGGTTAAAAATTCTTCCGATTTTAAATATTCACCGTCTTTTTCGGCAACATAATCGTTTTTGCCGTTTCCGCCGATTGCATAGCAGTTTATAACATAACTTTCGGAAAGTCTTCCGCCGTAGATGGGAAACGTTTTTGCATTACCCGAAACATACCCTGCATTGTAGCAGTTTTTAACGTACGGATGTGAATTGTCGCCCTGTGCGCTTCCGACATCGCCGCAAATTCCGGCTGCATTAAACGAACCTGTTATTTTTCCTGTGTTTGCACAGTTTAAAAACTGTGAGCAGTTTTTGCTGTAGCCGAGTATTCCGCCTGCCGCGCCCTGTGAAAACATATTTTCATCTTCGCCCGACATATAAATACTTCCGCCGAACAAACAATTTTTAAATAAAACTGCGTTGTCAACCCAGGTGTAACCTATATCGTCGCTCTTTCTTGCAAATCCCACAAAACCGCCCGTCGGTGCGCCTGCGTAAGACGAAATTACCGCCGACGAGAAGCAGTTTTCAATTGTTGTGTTTCCTACCGCACTTCCTGCAAGCGAACCGACATTTGCGCTGCTTTCGGTGCAGTAGATTTCACCGCCGATTGAAAGGTTTTTAACGTTTGCATCATAAAGACAACCGAAAAGACCGTAGTAAGCATAAACGCTTTTTTCGGCGTCGGACACATTTATTCCCGTTATTTTGTGACCGTTTCCGTCAAATGTACCTTTAAACGGAACGGCAGATGTTCTTCCGATCGGAGTCCATACATTGTAAGACAAATCAATATCGCTTTGCAAAATGTAATTTGCACTTACATACGATGCATCGCCTTCGTTAACCTTTGATGCAAAAAACGCAAGGTCGGCGCCGCTTTTTATAACATACGGGCTTTCTTTTGTTCCTTCGCCCGAAAGACTTTGCGATGATGTGCCGTCCCAGCTTTCGCCGTCAGAGAGTTTTACAAAAATGTTTTTATCTTCACTTACATATATGCTTGCAGATTTTGTTTTAAACGAGTCTGCCGATACTTTGTAATCGTAACTTCCTTCGGGAAGGCAGAATACATTGTTTTCTCCCGAAAACTCGCGTTTGTCGCCGTCAGCTCTTGTAAGAGTTATTTTTGCGTCGGCGTTTTTCGGATAAATGCTGAATTCAACTTTATATGTTTTTGCTTTTTCCAATGTGATTTCGTATGTTTTGTTTTCCGAAACGGAAATCACACCGCTCTTTGAAATATATCCGAAATCGGATATTTCGTAATAATAATCGCCTTTTTTAACAGAGTATACGCCGTTATCATTCGGGTTTAAAGCGTTTTCGCCTTTTTCGTTTCCTTCATATAAAGCAACATCCGCAGTTTTCGGATTTACATTAAATGAAACATCGTATTTTTTTGCTTTTAAAGAAATGCTGATAATTTCATCAATGTTTCCGATGTTTATTTCGCGTTTTTCTTCTTCGTATTCGTCATCTTTCGGAGAAACCGTAAGATAATATTTTCCGCTTTCAACATCTGCCGAATACACATTGTCGTTTTTCTCAAGCGAAACTTCGGCGCCGTTTTCATCTGTAAGCGAAACCGATGCATCCTTCGGGTTTACCGTGATTTCAATTTTATGTGTTTCGCTTTCTTTTACAAACCAAGCAGGATAAGGATATCCCTCCGATATTTTAAACGCTTCGCCCATATCAAGCGATGCAAAATCAGCGGTTTTTATTCCGTTAACTTTTCCCGTAACTTTAGCTTTTGAACTAAACACTTCAAACGGCGACCAGCTTGACTGTGATTTGTTTTTTTCGTTATCGTACCGGCAGCTGCCCAAAACACTTATTTCGGGATATGCATATCTTCCGCTGTACGCAAAACCGTAATTGTTGCCGCCGGAAACAGTCCCGGTAAAAAGTGAGTTTTCAAAGCTGATACTTTTTCCGGAATTTGAGCCGTTAATATTTCCTATAAATCCGCCGGCATTTCCAATGTTATAAGAAGTTGATGCGCTCACATTGCCGAACATTACGCAGTTTTCCGAGGCGAACGAAGAATTCATTAAAAATCCCAAAAATCCGCCTATGTAATGCGTGCCTTCGCGTGATTCTTTTTCAAATTTTACATCTGCGCTTGAAAAAGAATCGGAAATTGTAAGATATGCGCCTTCTGTGCCTTCATTTGTTATTGCGCCGACAAACGAACCCGCAAACGACGTCGAGCTGCTTTTTGTAACAACGCTTCCGCCGACAACCGCACAGTTTGAAATTTTAACGTTTACGCCTTTTGCGCTTGCCGCAACAACGGCAGCGCCTTTATATGACGCACTTGATTTTAATGTGACGGAGGGGTTTTCAAAAATAACGCCCGTTATTTCGGAGTTTCCCGTAATTGTTCTTATGAGAGCCGCGCCGTCATAATCACTGTTATAACCCGTAAATTCTTTTTCGATTGTAAGGTTTTTGATTTTGAAGCCGTTTCCTTTAAAATTTCCCGAAAACGACTCAATCGGTTCCATTTCGGTATCTGCCATATCGATGTCGTTTAAAAGCTCGATATCGTCTGTTACCGTCTGTCCGCCGAGAGCTGAAAGCTGCGATGCATCGGATACGTAAATTGTGCTTTTTTCCTCCGAAACGTCAAAATCATTATTTTCCGTTTCGTGTGTGTCCAAAACATCCTCTTCGGGGCAGATTTGCACATTCTCCGGTTCATCGGGTGTGATACCTAATATGTCCGACATTTCTTCGTCCGAAACTTCCGGAAGGTCAAACATATTTTCAATCCGGTTTTCGGCAAATACGCTTACGCTTGAAAAAATCATTAAAGCGCAAAGAATAAATGCCAAGATTTTTGAAAATTTTGTTTTCATTTTTGAAATCCTTTCTTTAATAATATTAATTCTGCCGCAATATCAATAAGATTTTACATCATAAGGCGCCGGTAACTCGAACTCACAGAGTCCCCGGTGCCGCAAATAAAAAAACTGCGGTAATTTAAAAAATTACCACAGCAGAGTTTTCCTGTGAAGTATCACAAATTGCACGCAAACAAAAGCATTTTAAAGCAATTTAAAAAGCTTTTTAATGCGTCAAAACTGCCCTTTCTTCGTTTTTAAAAAACGCTTTGCGAAACGGCATCAAAGCAGGTCTTCCGGCTTCGCACTTTAAAACGCAAAAATTATCCGCAGCCTTCTCAGTTTCCCAATGACCGGCTTTCGCCTTAGGATAAAATGCTTTGTGCACACGGCGACTGTTAAACGCCCGGGATTTTCACCCGATTCCCTTTTCACCCGTTATGCCTTTTTAATATGCGGCATAACCGACACTTTGTGTGAATATTTATTTTTGTTTATTGTACCATATATTTCTAATATATACAATATGCAGTTTGAATAATTTTAAGAAAATTAAAAATAAAATTTTAGTACTAAAAGCCTAGGAACACAATACGGTTTAAACAGGCAAATTTTATCAAAATCCCAAAAAATCACGTGTTTTTTGGCGAAAGTGGGAGAAGAAACATAATTGTAATGAAAATTTAACCAAAATCGGCGCTAAAATGTTTGATTTTATACATTTAATGTGGTATGATTTGTTACAAGGAGGTGTTATACAGACTATGTCGCAAAAAAAATCGGCAGGATATAAAGCAGCACGTTTTTTTCTCTGCACATTTATAACACTTATTGTCATGTTTGTAATGGGAGTTTCCGTATTTGCAATATGGATTTTTTCCGATTCCGATTTCAGCTTTATAGATGAAATAAAAGACAACGGTTTAAAACTCAACTCCACAATTTACAGTCTTGATAAAAAAAGCGGAAAGTATGTTGAATACGCCCATATTCAGTCTGAGGAAAACAGAATATGGATAAATATCGACTCAATGCCGCCCGATATGCAAAACGCAATAGTTGCAATTGAGGACGAAAGATTTTATCATCATAAGGGCGTTGATATAAAAAGAACAGCGGGAGCGGTGATTAAAGAGCTTACGGGAGGTTCAACCTACGGCGGAAGCACGCTCACACAACAGCTTATAAAAAACCTTACCGGCGATAAAGAACACAGTAAGGCAAGAAAAATAAGAGAAATGGTAAGAGCCGTCGCTTTGGAAAAAAGGCTTGACAAAACAGAGATTTTGGAGCTTTATCTTAACACGGTTTATTTCGGACAAAACTGCTACGGCGTTGAAACAGCGGCAAACAGATATTTCGGAATACATGCATCCGACCTTTCTTTGGCACAGTCTGCGTCGCTTGCAGGAATAACACAGTATCCGGCGGAATTTGACCCGATAACAAATCCCGAAAAAAACGAAAAAAAGCGAAAGCTTGTTCTTGACAAAATGCTTGAACTTGAATATATTTCGCAGGACGAATATGACGAAGCGATAAACACCAAACTTGAATTCACCGAAAAAGACACAATGGGAAAACACGAGGACGCAAACTCGTATTTTACCGATTACATCATAGAAAAAGCCATTTCCGACATAATGAAAACAAACGGCTGCACAAAAGAAGCCGCCGCAAAAACTTTAAACAACGGCGGACTTAAAATTTATGCAACCATAGATACGGATATTCAGTCGGCAATGGACGAAGAATACAAAAACGACAACGCGTTTATTAAAAACTCAAAAGGCGAACGTGTTCAGAGTGCAATGGTAATTTCCGACCCGTATACAGGTCAGATTAAAGGTATGATAGGCGGTATCGGCAAAAAGACGGGAAAACTTGTTTTAAACCGAGCATGGCAAAGCGTAAGACAGCCGGGTTCTTCCATAAAACCGCTTTCAATCTACGGTCCGGCGCTTGATACGGGAATCTACAATGCGTCATCGACAATAAACGACAAACCCTTAAAAATAGGCAAATGGGAGCCTAAAAACGACAGCAGAACATTTACAGGTTCAATGTCTATGAGAAGGGCGATAATGAAATCGCAAAACATTCCGGCAATTAACATCGGCTTAAAACTTACGCCCGAGGTTTCGTATGAATATTTAACGGAAAAAATGCATTTTTCGTCTTTGACGGACGATGACAAAAACTTGGCTTCAATGGCACTCGGTGGAATGACACACGGAGTGAGCGTTCTTGAAATGACGGCGGCTTACAGTTCAATCGTAAACGGCGGACAGTATCATGAACCGATTGCATACACCAAAATAACAGATTCTGCAGGAAACACAATTATAGATAATACAAAAACAAAATCAAATAAAGTTTTCAGCGAAGATGCGGCATTTATTCTCTGCGATATTATGAAAGGCGTTGTCACAAGCGGAACGGGTTACGGCGCAAAAATCAACAATATGGACACCGCCGGAAAAACGGGTACGACCGATAATGACACAAACAGATGGTTTGCGGGTTTTACCCCCTACTACTGCGGCGTTACATGGTACGGATATGACACACCGCAAAGGATATATGGCATTTCGGGAAATCCGTCGCTTAAAATTTGGAAAAGGGTTATGGATAAGATTCACAAAGACCTTAAAGCAAAAGAATTTGAAAAACCCGACACTGTCAAAAAAGTTACAATATGCCCGATTTCCGGAAAACTTGCAACATCAAGGTGCAACGGCGTAAGCGAATATGTTACAAGGGCGTCAAAGCCTTCATCATACTGCACGAGCCATAATGTGACAAAATCTCCGTATGAGCTTTCGTACACACCGTCTTCGTCTTCATCAGAAAAAGATAATAAGAAAAATAACAAAAACAAAACTGACGAAAACGGCAGTTCGGAAAACGAAAACAATACGCAAAATCCTTCGGGACCGGGCGGAGCAACAACACCGCCGAGTACTCCTTCACAGCCGTCTTCACCTTCAACACCTTCGGGTACGGGCGATAAACCCATTATTGACCTTACGGGACAATAAAAAAACAAAAAGAGGCTATATAAAAACCGAATCAGGTTTTTAACAGCCTCTTTTTTAATGAATAAAAAAACAACATAAAATTCAAATAATCAAAAAAAATATTTGTTTTTTAATTTTTATTGACATTTAATGGAAAATAAAATATAATTTATATGTATATTAGCCGTTTAAAATCAAACGGAAAACCGCATTATTTTATTTGGGGAAATTTAAAATTTAGGGTGATTTTAATTTGAAGGGGAACTTTTTAAAAAAACTATGCTTTAAAAAGAAATTTTTTGCAAAATTCGGCGTAAAAGCAGTATCGCTTTTTCTTTGTATGCTTATGATTTTAAGCATCTGCGCATTTGCCGAAAACACTGCTCCGGAGAGTGATATTAAGCTTGCGGTTGACGGAAATCTTATAGATTTTTCCGACCAAAAGCCGATTCTTATAAATGACCGTACGTATGTTCCCGTAAGGTTTCTTGCCGAGGCTCTCGGAGCGGAGGTTAACTGGGACGACGCACGGAAAGTTATATCAATTAAAAACTACGGCATTGAAGGAAAAGACACCGGCGCCACACACTATTTAAAGCTTGGCGAAAACAAGTTTGTTACGGTTCAGTGGGAGACAAAAGAAACACAAGCAATGTATAAACTAGCCGCAACCGTATTCTATTTTCCGAAAGACATCTACCCTGTTATAGTTAATAACAGAACCATGCTTCCGTTCAGATATGTAGCGGAGCTTTTGGGTTCGCAGGTTTACTATGACCCCCTTACAAATACAGCGCATTGCGTAAAGAGAGATTTCAGCAATGTTAAAACAGGCGGAGATACTCCGGGCCGAAATGCAAACGGCACAACTTTTTATACCGCATACCCGATTGTAAGCACTGTAATGGGTGAGTATTTTACAGATGAGCTGATAAAATACAGAAAAGAATATTATAAAGATGTTATGGATTTTAAAGATTTTTACGGACATCCTTATGTGACGGAAGAAAAAATAAACTTAACTTATGACGGAACTCTTTCGGATATCAATACATGGGGAGCAATCGACCACGTGCTCCATCCCGACTGGTTAGCTTATGACCAGCATCCGTGGGGTTTTATGCATGCTTATTCGCCGTATTTGCCTCCTGAAGGCTTTGGTGCAGTAAAAGAATATGAAGAAAAAAGGCAAAGCAACCTCGATCCGAGCTATATGACAGGCGCAATTTGGGGATTTTATAAAGTATATTACGGCAAAACCCCCGATTATGTGTATAGAGGCGGAATGTTTATGGAAAACGGTGTATGTCCTGAAAAATCTGTATTTTACAGGGGCAGAAGAGAAGACCAAAACGGCAGCGAAGCCAAACTTCTTAAAGACTGGGGTATTGACTTTAAGGGCGAAACAACTTACGTTAATATACTCGATGAAGAGGCATACAGAGATATTTCAAAAGACCTTATCACAACATGGTCGGGTTCAAGCAAGCACGACGCCGTTCTTGTTGCAACATCTGCAAAATTTGTGGGAGTAACACTGTTCGGACAATATGCTTATATGAGCACAACAGAGCATCAGATAAGACCGATGAACCAAGAAGAAATTCAGTATTACGAAAATTTAAAAAAGCAAGCTCAGGAAAATTCGGGAAAATAAGTTGCTGAGGCACCGTTGTTTAATGTTTTTTGTTTGCACTTAAAAGAGGATATTTAAAAACTCAATATGTTTTTAAACATCCTCTTTTTTTATTACTTTATTTTAGGTTTTGAGAAAAGTGCGGCAAGGTATCCGAAAAGTATTGCTGCGCAAATTCCGCCCGACGTTGCGGTTATTCCGCCCGTAAACGCTCCGAAAAATCCGTGTTCATTTACCGCCTTAACAGCGCCTTTTGCAAGCGAATATCCAAACCCTATAATCGGCACTGTTGCGCCCGCTCCGCCGATTTTAACAACCTTATCGTAAACTCCTGCAAGTGTTAAAAAAGCACCGCACACAACATACAAAACCATAATTCTTGCAGGGGTCATTTTTGTTTTATCAATAAGAATCTGAGCAATAACGCACAAAAGCCCTCCGACCCAAAACGCATTTAACACATTTAATAACATAAAACCACCGCCTTACAAATTTTCAATCGCAATTGCATGGGCAATTGACGGAATTGTTGCGCCCTGCGATGCAGAAATCTGGCTTAAAAGAGCGCCTGTGGGAACAAAAAGAAGTCTGTTTATTTCTTTATCGCAAAGTCTTTTGTAAAAATACGAACAAAACATACTTGAGCAGCAGCCGCAGCCGCTTCCGCCCGATTTTACGCTTTGCTCCTTATGATTAAAAATCATATATCCGCAGTCGTTGTAATTTTTTGAAATATCAAGTCCCTTTTCAAGCAAAAGGTCTTTGCAAAGCTTTGTACCGACCGCTGCAAGATCGCCCGTTATTATCATATCGTAATAATCGGGGCTTCTTTTTGTTTCGCTAAAGTGCGCATACATTACATCTGCCGCGGCAGGCGCCATTGCCGCACCCATATTGTTTGCGTCGGTTACGCCGAGATCCACAACCTTCCCTGTTGTAATATGCGTTATTTTAGGACCTTCTCCCTCGTTTGAAATAACCGCCGCTCCGCTTCCCGTAACGGTCCACTGAGATGTCGGCGTTCTTGCACTTCCATATTCAACGGGATAACGGAACTGTTTTTCAGCACTGCAAAAATGGCTCGACGTTGCACAGATTACGTTTTTTGCAAATCCGCCGTCTATCATCATCGCACCGAGCGACATTCCCTCGCCGAAGGTTGAACATGCGCCGAAAAGTCCGAAAAACGGAACGTCAAACACCTTTATGCCAAAACTTGAACTTATGCATTGATTTAAAAGGTCGCCTGCAAAAATATAGTCGGCGTCGGAAAAACTTAATGCACACTTTTTTGCCGCTCCCGTTACCGTTTGCTTTAAAAGCTCGCTCTCACCCTGTTCCCATGTTTTCCGGCCTATAAATTCGTCATTAATAATCTCATCAAAATATGTGCCGTAAGGGCCTTCGCCCTCCTTTTTTCCGACAGTTGAAAACGTACTTTTTATAACGGGAGGATTTTCAAATTTTACGGTTTGCCTTCCGATTTTTTTATTCATTTTGCGTCACCTCAAAAAATTTAAGTTTTAATTATCCGCTAAAGGCACCAGAGACTTAGGCAAACGGGACCCGAACCCGTATTGGTTTAACATGGAGATTTTCGCCGTTATTGCGTCAAACGCCTTGAAAATACGGCAAGATTTACGAGCATTTTGGCGAAGCATTATTAGAAATTTGCCTTTATAAACCATATTGGGTTTTGGTTTCCTGTGCTAAAAAATGAGCAGATAAAGATAATACAAAACACCGCACACAAACGAAGCAATTGACCCGAAAACAAGCACCGGTCCTGCAATTGTAAACATTTTTGAACCCATACCCATAATGTACCCTTCGCTTTTAAATTCCATTGCCGAGGACACTATCCCGTTTGCAAAACCCGTTATCGGCACAAGTGTTCCCGCTCCGCCGTATTCGGCAATGTCGCCGTAAACGTTTATTGCGGTTAAAAAAGATCCTATAAATATCATAACAACGCTCGTCATGCCCGACGCCGTTTCCTTATCGATTCCCGCATTTTTAATAAAATCCAAAATCACCTGTCCGACTGCACAGATTGCACCGCCTATCAAAAACGCCAGAAGCATATCGACAAAAATTCTCGAATTCGGAGAAATCTTTTTTACCTTTTCATCATACTCTTTATTTGTTATATCAAATCCCATAAAAACCTCCGTTATTATCGGCACCGAAAAGCCAAGCACAATATGCTTTTGTAAATCATGTGATTTCGGTGTCATGCCGCCAAAAATATTTTCCTTTTCTTTATTATTAATGTTTTTTTTGCTTTTATTCATAAGGCGTGTTTACAAATATAAAAAAATATGGTAAAATAATGTGAAATTTGTCTACAGGAGAAGAAAAATGAGTAAAAAATCAATTGCGTTGATTCAGCTTGTTGTCTGCTCCGTGCTCTGGAGTACGGCAGGAATACTTATAAAACACATTCCGTGGAATCCTTTTATTATTGCAGGCATGCGAAGTCTTATTGCGGCTGCAACGGTTTTTATTTTTCTAAAGCTTTCAAACAGAAAATTTACCGTAAGCAAAAACTCGGTTTTATGCGGACTTGCGCTTTTCGGAACTTTTTCGGCTTTTGTTTGTGCAAACAAGCTTACAACAAGCGCAAATGCAATTGTTTTGCAGTCATCGGCGCCGATTTTTATAATTATTATTTCAAGCATAATGTTTAAAGAAATTTTCTCAAAAAACGATGTTTTTGCCGTAATACTTACAATGCTCGGAATTACGCTTTTCTTTTTTGACGAGCTTGATACAAAGCATCTTTTCGGAAATATTGTTGCTATTTTTTCGGGAATTACTCTTGCTCTTTACTATGTTTTTCAAAACAAGTGCACAAGAGAAGAAAAAATGGGTGCGCTTTTAACGGGACATCTTATAACGGCGTTTTTCGGAATAATTATGTGCTTTTTCTTTCCGCCGAAAATCACTTTTTCGTCCGTTTCTTATCTGATTTTACTCGGAGTTTTCCAGCTCGGCATACCGTATCTTTTGGTTGCCCTCGCATCGGGAAAAGTAAGCCCCTTAACATGCTCGCTTATCGGAATGATAGAGCCGCTTTTAAATCCCGTTTGGGTGTTTTTCCTCGACGGCGAAGCGCCCGGAATGTTTGCGCTTATCGGCGGTGCATTTGTTATTTTGGTAATAAGCGCATGGATGATTATATCAAACAAAGAAGAAAAAGCGAAAAAAACAATCGGAGAAAGCGAAAACTTATAAATATTTGCAAACCGTATAGGGTTTTATCTTTCGGCGGACTAATCAAAAACATTTTACACACATTAAATATTTTAAACGTGAAAAGAGGAAAATATGGAATACACATCTATAATAATCGAGCAAACGGTAATAATGTTTATTATAATTGCCGCCGGTGCTTTATGCCATAAACTTAACATCATCACACAGGACGCAAACAAGCATTTATCAAACGTTGTTTTGCAGATTGTTATGCCGGTTATGGTTTTTATGTCGTATCAGACAGAGTATTCGCACTCGCTTTTAAACGGGCTTTTGTGGTCGTTTTTGCTTTCGGTTATCTGCTTTGCCGTAACAATTCCGCTCTCAATGCTTGTATTTAAAAAAGATGACGGCGGAAACTACGTAATAGAGCGTTTTTCCGTAATATATTCAAACTGCGCATTTATGGGATTTCCGCTTATCGACGGTGTTTTCGGTACGGAAGGAATTTTATATACAACGGCTTTTGTAACCGTTTTTAACATTTTTGTGTGGACTCACGGCGTTATGACAATGAAAAACGAAGTAAGTTTTAAATCGTTTTTAAAAGCGTTAAAATCGCCGACGGTTATAGCGGTGTTTTTGGGAATTATCTGCTACGTTACAAACATAAGGCTTCCGAAAGCCATAGGCGAGGCGCTTAACTACATTTCATCAATGAACACTCCGCTTGCAATGCTGATTGCAGGTGTTACAATAGCTCAGACAAACATTTTCGGCATGCTTAAAAACTATAAAATCTATATTGTAACCGCAATGAAGCTCATCATCGTGCCGATAATTTGCGCATTTATTCTGCATTTTATACCGGTATCCGAAATTGTTTACATATCGGTTGTAATTGCCACGGCGTGCCCCGCAGCGGCAATCGGAACGCTTTTTGCATTAAGCTATAACCGCAACGCAAATTATGCATCCGAGATTTTTGCGTTCACAACGCTTTTTTCGGCAATTACAATACCGCTCGTTGTTATAATTGCGCAGTCGTTTTAAGTTGGCGCCTAAGTGTAAAAATCTCTTATCATTCCTTGCCCTGATTATAAGAGATAATTTACTAATGTTTATGTTATGCAGGGCGTCGGAATGGAGATAATGTGAAAGTTCCTTTCCCATTAGCCTCCGGCAAAATTATGCTGCCGTGCGGAATTTTTGCATAACGGCGGAACGGAGGTTTTTATGAAATTTGATATTTTAACGCTTTTTCCCGAAATGATAACCTCAGTTATGAGCGAAAGCATTTTGGGAAGAGCAGAAAAAAACAAAATAATTGAAATTAACGCCGTAAACATACGCGACTTCGCCCAAAACAAGCACAACAGGGTTGACGATGCTCCTTACGGCGGCGGACGGGGAATGGTTATGCAGGCGCCCCCGATTAAAAGAGCGTATGAGAGCATAACAAAAAATCTTTCCTACAAACCGCACACAATTTATATGAGTCCGCAGGGGAGCGTTCTTACGCAAAAAAAAGCAATTGAGATTTCAAAAAAGGAACATATTGTGATTTTGTGCGGTCATTACGAAGGAATAGACCAGCGCATTTTAGATGAAATTGTTGACGAAGAAATATCTATCGGCGATTATGTTTTAACGGGCGGCGAGCTTCCGGCAATGGTTCTTATCGACACGGTAAGCCGTATGATTGAAGGCGTTTTGTCGAACAACGAAAGCTTTATGGAAGAGTCGCATTTTAACGGACTTTTGGAATATCCGCAGTACACAAGACCTTATGATTATAACGGCCAACGCGTCCCCGACATTCTTCTTTCTGGCGATCATGCAAAAATTGAAAAATGGCGCTATGAAAAATCGGTTGAAACAACAAAGAAAAAACGCCCCGATATGCTTGAAAAGTAAAACAATACTTCCTTAAATATATTTGAAGCCGAAACACATTTTTCTAATTTGTGATTTTTATCTTTGGCATCGGAGATACCGCTCTCCGGTGTCTTGTTTTTTGCCTTTACAAGCCACATAAAATTGTGGTTTTTTGTCTTAAATGTGGGATTTTTTTGTATTGTAACATTGTTTTTTGTGTTTTGTGTGCTACACTTATATTAGGTACCGAATTTGACGTGCCTTTATATATGCCAAATTACCGTTCTTTTAAATAAATCAAAATTACAATAAAAGTATGGTAATAAAAAATAAAAAGGAGAGAAAAAATGAAAAGAATTTTATGTTTGATGCTCACACTTGCACTTCTTATTTCGTCTTTTGCATTTCAGACGGCATTTGCCGAAGATGACATTAAAGTGCTCGTAAACGGCAAAAGTCTTACAATGGACCAACCTCCTGTCCTCGTAAATGACAGAACGCTTGTTCCCGTAAGAGCAATATTTGAAGCACTCGGTGCAAAGGTAGACTGGAACAATGATACAAACACCGCAAAAGGCGTGTTGGGCAACACTACGGTTGAAATCCAGATTGAAAACACAGTTGCAAAAGTTAACGGAAAAGACGTAACACTTGACGTTCCCGCAAAACTTATCAGCGACCGAACACTTGTTCCGGTAAGATTTATTTCCGAATCGCTCGGAGCTAAAGTTGACTGGAACAATGATACACAGACAGTTATAATCACAAAAGAAGACGAAGGCGACAAAAGCTTTAAAAAATGGACTTTTGACGATCTTTCAGCTTTTGAAAACAACAAGGACTTTGTTGCAGGCGGAGCTTACGACGGATCGAAAGTATCGCTTTCAGCAGAACAGGATCACACAACGGGCAGCGGAAAATCGCTTAAAATGGCTGACAAAACAAATTCCAACAACAGAATTAAGCTCAAAAACGTATTCTCCGAAAAAGATATCGGAAAAACGTTTACAATTTCAGCTTATTTCTATATTCCCGATGAAAGAATTATGGTAAGAATCGGAACATTCGGCGAATCGAACACAGACTTTGCCACAAGTCCTTCGGATTTTGTTGCTTCGGGTTACATAGCGGCAAACACATGGACAAAAGTTGAATTTACATACACACACAAGGACAAAAACGTTACACAGCTTGGTTTTGAGCAATACCAGACTAAGAATGTACCGACAATTTACATTGACGATATTGAAATTAAAGAAGGCACAAACAACACATCCGGCGAAAGCACTTCGTCGGATGTAAATGTTAATATGCACAATCTTGAAATTACAGACGGTCACAGACCCGTTCCCACAAATTTCAAAACAGGGAAGAATTATGAGGACATTCTCTATTACGGCACTGACAAAAAAAGCGCCGATGAGCTTCTCGCGACTCTCCCCAAAGGCGATGTAATCGTTGACAACGACCATTTTATTTCTATGGTCGAAAAAAATGAGCCGTCCCAATATGGTACACTTGAAGTAATTGAAGTTTCGGGGCAGCCGTTTAAAAAAGCGGTAAGGGCAACGGTTTACGCTCCCACGGAGCCGGCGTATCTTTTTAAATTTGACATCGGCAATGCGCTTGACGGCAAAGCAAAAGAGGGCGATGTATGCCTTTTAAAGCTTTATATGAGAACCGAAAAAGGCGGCGCAACCGAGGCTCAAATGGGTCAGGGACAGGTTATAATCGAGCAGAACGGCGGACATTATGCGAAAAATCTTACCGCAAACGTTTCCAATAACTCTGAATGGAAAGCTTTTTATTTCCCGTTCACTCACAAAGACGGTTACACAAGCCTCAGCATAAGACTCGGTTTCTACACACAGGTTGTTGATTTTGCCGGATACGAAATCACAAATTACGGCGACAAGGTTAAAATTGAAGATTTGCCGACAGATTCAAACAGCAATCCATCGCTTGCGCCCGATGCAAAATGGAGAAAAGATGCCTGGGACAGAATTGAAAAAATCAGAAAAGGCGATTTTAAAGTTATTGTTAAAGACAAAGACGGAAACGTTATCCCCGACGCTGACGTTAAGCTCGACATGTACGACCACGAGTTTGAATGGGGAACGGCTATTACGCAAAATATTAACAACGAAGAATCGTATCAGGCAGATGTTCAGAAAAACTTCAACTCCGTTGTATTTGAAGGCAATATGAAATGGACATACTACGAAGATGATAAGCCGCTTGCCCTTCAAATGGCAAAATCGGCAAAAGACCTCGGTATTAAAAACATTAGAGGACATCTCCTTATATGGGATTATCTCCCCGACAAGAAAAGCTCGGGTGCGCCCATGAGAATTAACGACGTTGCAGAGGACAAGGAAGCGCTTTTGAAGATGCAGAAAGAGCACATCGACGAAATTACCGAAGCATTTGCAAAATACGGCGTTAAAGAGTGGGACGTTTTAAACGAGGCAATGACAAACAATTATTTCCGCACAAAATATGGCTTTGAAATGATTAACACATGGTACAACATGGCAAGAGAAGCTCTCGGAAAAGACGGTGTTTTATACTACAACGATTTCAGACGCGAAAAAGAGTTTTACGAGTTTATGGATGAATGGATTAAAAACGGTGTTGATTTTGACGGTATCGGAATACAGTCGCATTACGGTTCGCCCGAAAATCCCGAAACGATTAACGAAATGCTCGACAAAATGGCTAAATACGGAAAACGTCTTAAAGTTACGGAATATGACTTTACAACATTTGACAACGAGCTCCAGGCAAATTTCACAAGAGATTTTATGATAACTTCTTTTGCTCATGAGGCTATGGACGGATTTTACATCTGGCAGTTCAGAGCATACAAGGGCAACAACAAGAGAATTTTCTATGATGAAAACGGTAATGCGAAACCGGCTATGGAAGTATGGCAGGATCTTATCTACAACAAGTGGTGGACTAACGAATCGGGTAAAACCGGTGCTGACGGTGCGTTTAGCGCAAGAGGTTTTTACGGCGATTACGATGTGTCCGTTACCGCAAACGGAAAGACAAAAAAAGTTTCCGTGCCGCTTTACAAAAACGGCGACAACACAGTTACAGTAACACTTGATTAGAAATTATTCGTTACTTTTGTTCGTTACTTTTGTTCGTTACTTTTTTAGTAAAAAAGTAACCAAAAAACGCTCATGCAAAACTATCGTTTTGCGGGGAGAAATTATAATATTCAGGAAATCAAAAAGCCGAGAGAAGCATTATTTTTGCTTTTCTCGGCTTGTTTTATTAATTTTTATTTTTTTCCATGTTGTCAATTGCATAACGGCAACACTGCAGTACAAGAAGGTTAAAAGAAATATCATTATCAGAAGCAATTTTATTCAGTTCTTCAAACATATCTTCAGGAAATCTTATTGTTCTGGGTGTATTCGCATTTTTAAATTTGTTTTCAATTTTAAACATGTAATCAACTCCGGTTATAGTATTGACATAATTTTATAACCAATGTATAATTAAAACTATAACCAATTATGGTTACATTTTTACAACGGAGATGTTTTTACATGGATCATTTAAATGTTTTTTGCCGAATCAAATACATATTTTACAGCATTATCAAAAAAATTGCAGGAAGAAAAATGATTATTGATATAACCGGAACTATATTAACTCCCGAAAATTGCGGAAAAGACTGTTTAGGAAACGGCACTAAGAAAAACATATTAGGAAAAACTCATTTTTGCTGCGAAGAATGTGATTATGAACTATGCTGCAGACAAAATCATTCAAAAGAAGAATGCAGAAGTTGCAAAGACAAAAATTGTCCTCGAAGGCATTAAAAACTCCCTCGCAAAACGATAGTTTTGCACTTGAAGTTTTTGCTAAGCTTTTTTCAAAAAGCGTCTGTAGGATCTTGCTTTTTTTCAAAAAAGCGTCTGTAGGATCTTAACTTACATCAGATTTTAAAAACATGAGCTGAACGGTTTTCGTAAGCACGTCCGCATATGAAACCGAAATCCGCTCTTTTTTCGAACCGTCGTCGAGCTTAATCACAAAAATCGACGGATATGTTTGCTCAATCACACCGCTCTGCGCACGCCTGTGCCGTCTGCCCCTGCCCGATATAACCTTAACCTTTCTTCCCACACACGATTCAACACGTGTTTTTATTTTCGCCACATCATATATTCCGCTCATCGCTACCCCCTAAAAATAAAAAAGACGCTTTGGAAACATTTAAAAAAATTATTCCCAAAACGCCAAAATTTATTCTTTTTAAAACTTGACAATATTGCTTCCAAAGCCTTGTTTTTTCATAAAATGATGACATAAACCTTGTAAACACCTTTAATTCTATTACGCTTTTCCAAAAATCCTGTTAGCAAATTCCACCGTTTTAAGCGCGTCCTTTGCGTAGAAATCGGCATTTATGCTTTTTGCATAATCCTCGGTGAGCACCGCACCGCCGACAACCGTAAGACATGACGGATATCTCTCTTTTAAAAGCTTTATGGTTTCTTCCATATTGACAACAGTCGTCGTCATAAGTGCACTTAACCCCACAAGTCTGACATTTTCCTTTATCGCGGTGTCAACAATCAATTCGGGGTCAACATTTTTCCCGAGGTCGATTACATCGTAACCGTAGTTTTGTAAAAGCAGCTTAACAATGTTCTTCCCAATGTCGTGAACATCGCCTTTCACCGTCGCAATAATTATTTTTTCCTTTTTTTCACCGCCGCTGCTTGAAAAACGGCTCTGAATTTCGGAAAACGCCTCCTTTGCACACTGCGCACTCTGTATAAGCTGCGGCAAAAACATCGTTCCCTTTTCAAAACACGCACCAACGTCGTCAAGCGCCGGAATAATATACTTTTCAATAACCTCCATCGACGGCATGCCGTCATTTAACATTTTTTCCGTTTCGCGTCTGCTCTCTTTTAAAAGTCCGCTTTTTATAAAATAAATAAGGTCTTTTTTCTGATCTTCACTTATCCCCTGCGAAAAAGATACCGCACCTTTTGCATCAGCGGCAGCAGGCATAGCCTGGATTTTCGGACGCATTGCGCATCTCTCAATGTATTTTTCGGCTGATTTGTCGTTGTTTGCAAGCACGTTGTACGCAAAAACTGTATCCATAATCGCCGTTGATTTGGGATTGATTATGCAAAAATTA